>JAATFH010000160.1 GCA_015655315.1 Terriglobales bacterium | reverse complement strand
TGAATTCGGTGAACCCAGGCTACACAGCCACCGATCTGAACGGAAACAGTGGCACTCAGACGGTATCAGAAGGAGCCGCGGAGATCATCCGCGTAGCTCTTCTCGACCCTCCAGCAACCGGGAAGTTCCTCCAAACGGGCGGAGAAATCCCTTGGTAGAACATCCAGCGTGTGGTGGGCGTATTGCTCACTACATGCTGCGAGCGTGAGAGCCGGGTCCATGACCGAGACACTTAGAGCGCCACCTCAAGATAACGAGTTACTCGGCGACCACTTGCCAAGGGCTTCGGCACACAAAGTTCGTTACGGCAAGTCTTCTCCCTCGCATACCACTCAGAGTCAGCTTGATCGCCTATCTCCAGACTTCGCCAACGTGCAAGAACGTGCCGAGAAAATTGCAGAGAAAGCAGTACAGTCTGCGGATCTTTCGATCAAGCGAGCTCAGGTTATAGGAGGTCTGGCTGGAGCCGCCCTTACAGTGGCGCTGGCGGCTTTCACTCTTTACTGGACTAGCCTCTCCAAAGTCGACCTGCTCAATCAAAATGAATCTGCTTTAGAGAAGCGAATCGACGACAAATTCGACAATAACGAGCGAATCTTGCTGCTTGAACAGTAAGTACAACAACTTCAGGCACAAATCGCCGCGTTGAAAAAATAATCAGAAAAGAGAAAGCTATTGCCACGGCCATTCATATACGTCATTAGCAGACCGTCGCTGGACGAGCGCAGAATTGTCGACTTTTTGGCTGACCAGGGTCTCGAATGGATACGCACGTCAGGAGCCACAGAAGCAGAAGAGCTTGTCGAATTCTCGGGAAGAATTTGCTATATGTCTTTTGGTGAGAAGCAGTCACCACGGGAAAATCGGGAATATATTCGCGATCTCTGAGACCAAATTGTAATGACGGCAAACGCCCGAACCCATCCGGCATTTTCTGCTCGTTGCAGGAAGCAAGCCGTACCAGTCAATGCGGCGGGTGAGATACATTGCCGCGGCTACTGCGAGGAAACTGGCAATCGAGCCTACGAGTAACGCATTGTCCTCGAGCCGCAGCAAGAGATAGATCAATACATAGAGCAATGTAAATATGACCAGAGCCCTTGCGCCCTGCATTCGGCTCGCGAAGATCCAGTGAGCATTGAGTGAGAGCAGGCTCACTGTTGCGGCACCGGCGAGCAGAAATCCGTAATCAAAACCGATTCTCTCGGCAAGCGACAAAAGAAGCAGATAAAAAATGATCTGAGCGATGCCGACGAGAATGTACTGTGCAGGATGAATCCGTTTACTGGTCGTTACCTCAAAGACGAAGTAAGAGAGAAAGACGAGGCCCAGAAAAAGAAGAACATACTTCAAAGAGCGACTTACTGACTGGTAAGGATCTGCCACTTCGATGAACGACACGCCCAATGCTGTCGCATCGAGTCCGGTAATGGAATCGTCTGTGCCTTCGGCACGCACGCCCCGTGCTATGAAGGGCACGGATCATTCGGCGGTGAAACCAGAGTTGAACAAGTTGCGACTGACCGGCAGAATGCCTCCGTCAAACCCCGGGTTGCTCCAGTCTCCCTGTGTACTCACGTGAGTTGTTTTGCCGTACGCAAGTAACGCAATTCGCTGAGCGCCGGAAAATCGCAGGGTAGATGTCGTATGGAACTGCGCATCCGGTTTTGCAATCCCGTCGATCTACGCGCCGAACAGGGATAACCTGACGGGATGGTTCGGGTTTCCGCCGATGCAAATGCTCTCGGCAATTTCGGCGGGCGTCAGCGTCAGAGTCGTTGCATCCGTGGTCACCGTGGCATCGGACAGTGCGCCCCGTGCGTCACTCACTCCTACTACGATCTCAGCGCGTTTCCAGTCGAGCTCCGCCCCTTGCGGCGCAGCATTAGGAACTCCCGTGAGGTCGAAAGTTGCATCGAATTTCAAGTCCGCCTGATAGATCGGCACCCGGAACAAAGAACGGTGTCGCTCTTCTGTCGTGGTTTTGAGCACGGCGGAACCTTGCGCAGGAAACACCAGCTAGTACCACGCTTTGCAGAATCGGCGGGAGATTGAGGTGGAATACTATAGGGTATGGCGAGGACCGGTCCGAGAAATGTCTGTGGTCCGCCTACATGGTCACTTATATCCTTGATGACGTCCGCTTCACGCCTGGTTCTGTCTTGAACCAAACCGCTTACAAAAAACGCTGGAATGGTCATGAGCAGGACTAGACCGCAGATCACGACGAGCTTCACCCCCATCGATCGAGACTTGATCCGTCCTGGCAGGCTTGAATGCAACGTTGAAAAATCGTTCACCTGTATTCCTCCATGATGCAAAGTGCTTTGCATTGCAAAGTTATGAAGCAAAAAAATTATGCTCCTGACGGGCTCAAGCCGCGTACAAGGCTGCCCGCGGGTTCATCCTTCGTCTCTTTGGCCGCGTCTCGAATCACCTGTTCGAGCGTGGAGAGACATTCGAGATAGCGTTTGCGGCTGGATGACGTGATGCAACAGAAAGTCAGTGGCCGATTGTGTTCATGCCCTTTCAAAATCTCGACCATCTTTCCTTTTTCCAGTACAGCCAGATGCCTGCTAAGGTTGCCATCTGTAAGCGTACAGAGCTGTTTGAGATCATTGAACGTCAGGCCTTTAGGATTTGTGACCAGGGAGGTCAGGAAGCTGCGATTGGACGGCAACATCAAAGCCTCGCTTTTCGCTATCCTGCGAAATGCCTGGCTCAATCAGTTGAGAAAGCGATGTAGCTCTCCCCAGAGGATCCATAGAGGCGATTTAGCAGAGAGCGTGGCAGCTCAATCCGAGGATTCGCGTGATCTCTGTGTGAGCAAGGTAGAGGTTGAACAGCTCCGAGCGGCAATTCAGGAGCTATCGTTAGACTATCGCGAAATCATAGTTTTGCGAGAGTATGAAGGATTCTCATATCGGGAAATCGCGATGATCATCGACTGTCCTCTCACAACAGTAATGTCGCGCCTGTCAAGAGCTCGTGTGAATCTTCGTACGCTCCTTGTCTCGAGAACGGGAACCAGCATGCCTCTAGACAGTTCCTACGAAAAGGAACAGGCTAAACCTCCAGGACAGATAGATATCGGCGACGACTACGAAGCTGGGAGATTGCAGGACTATGATTATCCGACGGAGGAGATCGCGATGGCATTGGCAGGCCTGCCCGCCATAAGCTGAGTTACGCTACTAATAGCGACTTACCCGGAAATCGAAGCTCTAGCAAACGCGAGCTTCTAATTCAGATACTTAGATAAGACTTAGCCGATTGCATGAGAGGCCATGAGCTCTTACAAGCCGGCCATATGCAGGCGATAAGTTGCCGCAGAGTTAAGTCGATTGGTAAACGATTGTATCGAGATAGAGGTTGAGATACTTGCCGGCTTTTTCCAGAAGATCTGATTTCCTGTCCAGCCGGTTCAGAGCCCCTGCACCTTCAAACAGAGATATCATCAACCCAGCTACGTCTTCAGGTACAACTTCCGGCCGGATCTCCTTTCGGTCCTGGCCTCTTTTCACAACGTCCTGGAGACACAACTGCCATCCCTTCATGGCATTTCGCGCCGCTTTTTTAAGCGCCGGATTGCCGTCATCATTGTCGGTGACCGTGTTAACCAGGGGACAGCCACCGGGAAATGAAGGAAGTGCCACAACATTTGCGATATGAATTCTTAGCTTTTCAATCGCGTTCGGGACGTCATCCATCCTGGCCAGTCGGGCGGCAGCGGTCTCGTTCCAGGCATATTCAAAGGCGGCGACGGCAAGCGCCTCTTTTGTAGGAAAATGGCCATAAAGGCTGCCTTTTTCTAATCCTACTGCCTCGACAATGTCTTGCATGGAACAGCCTTCGAAGCCCTTGCGATTGAAGAGGGGCGCGGCCTTAGCGATAATCCGATTTCGAGTTTCTGATCCTTTGCTCATATATAGATCCACATTTACCTGTCTACCCAATGTAGCGATTGCTGGTGTCGGGAGATGCAAGCCATGTTTTATGTGCGCTTCAATAAATATCCGACCGGTCGATATATTCATATTCTATCAGTATTGATCCAGAACAGGCAGCAAGTTATCAGCGTCCGTTCAGCGGACTGCATCCAGATGGCGCGCAACCGGATGCCAGAAGAGCTGCTCCGGAGCAGATAACAACGAGTGTAAAGCGCATCGAGAACCTCCGCAGAAAACCATCATTGTCCCGAGTGAAAACAGAAAGCTGCAACTACGTCTGTAAATCCACCGCCATCATCCCTGCTTCCAGTTAGGCTGTCAATCAGTTAAAAACAGCCGTTTGTGTAGTGGTCCACACAGCGTTCATTGCTGCCAACCGCCGCCGAGGGCCTGATACAGCTGCACGTAGTTCTGCAGTTCCGAGAACCAGGCCTGGGCTGTCTGTATTTCCGAGGTAAAGTACTGCTGCTGCGTGGTCAATACCTCCAGAAAGCTGGTGCTGCCGCCACGATAGCGATCGTTGGCCAGGCGGGCCGCTTCAGCATAGGTTGCCGTCTGCTCCTCCAGCTTCATGCGGAAGGCTCGCGATTTGGAATATCCCACAAGAGAGTTCGCTACATCTCCAAAGGCCTGCTGCACGGTTTGCCGGTAAGCCAATTCCGCTGCCTCCCGTTGCGCCCACGCCAGCCGGTACGTATTTGTGATTTTTCCACCCTGGTAGAGCGGGTGCACGGCTTCTCCGGCAATCGACCATACGGTCGCGGGTCCATTCAAAAAGCTCAGCAGCGAGGTGCTGGATGCGCCTAAGCTGGCGGTCAGTGGAATCTGCGGAAAGAATGCGGCCTTCGCCACGCCGACATTGGCGTTTGCCGTGGCCAGCGCCTCCTCCGACTCGCGCACATCGGGCCGCCGCTCAAGCAGAGCCGAGGGCAGGCCAACCGGGACATCGGGAAAGTGCGGCTGCTCGACGAGATTCAAGCCGCGCGGGATGTCTCCGGGATTGCGCCCGAGCAGGATACTGATTATGTTCTCCTCCTGTGCGATCGACTCTTCCAGTTGCGTAATCTGCGCCTGCGCCTGCTGCACCAGCAACTGCGCCTGCAGTTGATCGGTGATCGGACTGATGCCGCCGTCGACGGAGATGGTTGTGATCCGGAGTGTCTCCTGATTCGCGCGCAGAATACGTTGCGAAGAATCCATCTCCTGGTCGAAGGCGCGCAGTTGAAAATAATCCGCGGCTACATTTGAAATCAGCGTCAGGCGAACGGTGTTCTGTGCGTATTGGGTTGAAAGCAGCGTGGCCCGCGCGGCTTCTGTAGCACGGCGGTATTGGCCCCAGAAGTCGAGTATCCATGACAATTGCAATCCGGCGGAATCGATGGTCGGGTCGGAGCGGACAGGTGGAACGCGCTGGTAATTGACCTCGGCGAAGCCGCTGAGGCTGGGAAGCTGGTTGGCGCGGGTTATGCCAAGCTGATCGCGCGCCTGCACGACGCGGTTGGCGGCAATGCGGATATCGTAGTTGTTGGTGAGCGCCTCCTTGATGAGCGATTGCAGGACAGGGTCCTGAAATACCGTCCACCACTGCATCTCGGCAAAATCCTCTGCTGGCGGAGACGTAAGCGTAGGAGCACTCCGATAAGCGTCGGGCACGGAAACAGCGGGGCGCTTATAGTTGGGACCGACGGTGCAACCACTTAACAAAAGCAAAATTGTAACCGTAAGCGAAACGTATTTAGTCATGGCTGGCGCTCCCAGCTGCTTCCGGGCCCAATGCGCTCGGAATTTCCGGCTTCTTACGACTGACCAATCGTTCGACAAGGTCGAAAGTTACGGGGATAAAGAAGATCGCGATCAGGGAGGCAGCCAGCATACCTCCAATCACGGTCGTGCCCAGCACTCGGCGTGCAATCGCGCCTGCTCCCGATGCCGTCCATAAAGGAACGCAACCGAGGATGAAGGCAAAGGCCGTCATCAGAATAGGCCGCAGACGAAGCCTAGCTCCGGCAAGCGCCGCGTCGGCTATGGACGAGCCGCGCCCGTATTCGGCCTTGGCAAATTCGACGATCAGGATGGCGTTCTTTGCGGACAGGCCAATGAGCATGACCAGACCAATCTGCGCGTAGACATTGTTCTCGAGCGCTCTGAGATAGAGAGCCAGGAACGCTCCGAAGACAGCAACGGGCACACCCAGCAGAACGCTGAACGGCAAGGTCCAGCTTTCGTACTGGCCCGCCATGATGAGAAAGACGACCAGGAAGGACATGCCGAAGATCGTTGCCGGCGAGACACTCTGCGCCGCCTGCTGCTCCTGAAACGACATGCCCATATAGTCGAAGCCCATGGCTGCGGGCATGGTCTGATGAAAGACCTCTTCCAGCGCAGCCATGGCCTGGCCGGAGCTATAGCCTTCGCCAGCATTGCCGTTGATCTGAATCCCCGGATACTGGTTATATTTCAGGATGAATTCGGGACCGGCACTCGGCCCTACAGTCGTGAGCGTGCTCATTGGCACCATCTGGCCATTGCCGTTCTTCACATAGAACTGGCCAAGATTCTGCGCGCGTGTGCGATCCGCTCCATCCGCCTGCACATAGACCTGCCACTGACGGCCAAAGCGGTTGAAGTAGTTGACCAGCGTGCCGCCCATGAAGGTCTGCAGAGTCTGGTAGACGTCCGTCAGATTAACGCTCTGCGTCAACACTTTGGCTTTGTCCACGGTGACATTGATTTGCGGAACTCCATATAAAGCCGTGGTATTCAAACCAGCCAGCTCCGGTCTTTTGCGCGCAGCTTCCAGAAAGACCTGCATATTTCTGACAAGAAAACTGGAGTCGGCGCCGGAGCGGTCTTCGAGGATGAAGGTGAAGCCACCGGCGCTGCCTACGCCCGGAATCGCCGGTGGAGGAAAGATGAAAGCGATACCGGCAGGCAGTGTCGATAGTGCGCGCTGAAGGTGCATCTTGATGCCGGCATAGCTCTCGGCAGGCGTCTTGCGCTCGCTCCAGTTCTTGAGCGAGATGAAGAAGAACGAGTTGTAGCTCGTACTTACGCCGCTGAGCAGGTTAAAGCCTACGACGGAAGAAACATTTTCCACTCCCGGTGTGTTCTGAATGATCTCTTCCACTTGCCGGGCTGCTGCGGAGGTCCGCTGCAGGGATGATGAATTCGGCAGCTGGAGCGCTCCGAAGAGATAGCCCTGATCTTCATCCGGCAAAAAGCCCGATGCAACTTTGCTGCCGAAAAAGCCCGCTCCCAGCGTAAGGCCGACCAGCAGAAGCACAGCGATCACCCATTTGCGGATGAGGAAAGCGCACGTGTGGACATAGCCGTTGGTTGCCTTGTCAAAGCCGCGATTGAAAACACCGAAGAACCACCCCAGCGGCCCTCGCGTCCGCTTCCTGGGACGCAGCAGCAGGGCCGAAAGCGCGGGGCTGAGCGTGAGCGCATTGAAGGCCGAGAAAGCTACAGAAACGGCGATGGTGATGGCAAACTGCTGGTAGAGCCTGCCGGTAATTCCCGGGATGAAGGCCGTGGGTATGAATACTGCCGCAAGAATCAGTGCAATCGCGATGACCGGACCGGACACCTCTTCCATCGCCTTGACGCTGGCATCGTGCGGGCTGAGGCCCTGCTCGATATGGTGCTCCACAGCTTCCACAACCACGATTGCATCGTCGACGACCAGCCCAATGGCTAGCACCAATCCAAAGAGCGATAGTGTATTGATCGAGAAACCGAGCAGAGGGAAAACGATGAAGGTTCCCAGGAGCGAGACCGGAACAGCGAGAAGCGGAATGAGCGCGGCTCTCCAGTTCTGGAGGAAAAGAAATACAACGATGATGACCAGCCCCAGCGCCTCCAGGAGCGTCTTCTCAATCTCCTTCAACCCCTCGGTGACGGCAGTCGTAGTATCCATCGCTATGGTATAGTCGAGCCCCTCAGGGAACCGTGTTTTCGCTTCCTCGAGAAGTTTGCGCACGCCATTTGCGGCCTCAACGGCGTTGCTGCCGGGGAGTTGATAGACGGCTAAAAGAGCCGCGGGCTTCCCGTTAAAACGCCCGATCACGTTGTATGTTTGCGCACCCAGTTCTATCCGCGCTACATCTCGGAGCCGAACAATCGAGCCGTTGGATTCCGCGCGGATGATGATGTCGCCGAACTCCTCCGCCGAGGGCAGGCGTCCGGGTGCGCGAATGGTGTACGTAAACTGCTGCCCCTGCGGAACCGGCTCACTGCCAACCTGGCCCGCCGGATTGACCGTATTCTGAGCGTTGATGGCGGTGATAATGTCGGGAACGGTAACGCCAAGATTTGCCAGCTGGTCCGGTTTTACCCAGATGCGCATCGCATATTGTCCCGCTCCAAATACCTGCACGTTGGACACCCCGGGAATGCGCGTCAACGCGTCGTTCAGGTTAATGATGGCGTAGTTGGCGAGGAAAATGTTGTCGTATTGCGACTGCGGCGAGTATAGGGAAATCAGCATCAGTGGCGACGCCGTCGACTTGTTGACCGTGACACCGGAATTGATGACCGAGGCCGGCAATTGCGAGTTTGCCTGCGAAGTGCGCATCTGCGCCAGAACCTGGTCGATGTTCGGGTCAGTCTTCATATCGAAGTCGACCGTGAGGGTCATGGCGCCGTTGCTGGCATTGACCGAGTACATGTAGTTCATGTGGTCGACGCCGCTCATCTGCTGCTCAATCGGAGTAGCAACCGACTGCGAGACGGTATCGGCATCTGCGCCGATATAGCTCGCCTTCACCTGGATCTCCGGAGGAGCAATTTGCGGAAACTGTGCGGTCGGCAGCGTAAACATCGAGACGACACCGGCAATCACCATAAGAATGGAGATCACCATCGCGACAATGGGGCGGTTGATGAAAAACTTCGACATGGTCAGTTCGCCTCCGCCGCTGACGCCTGATACGGCTTAGGCGTGACAGGCGTGCCATTGCGCAATTTCTGGAAGCCTTCGACGACAACCCTGTCCCCGGCTTGAAGCCCTTTGGTTACGATCCACTCTTCACCGCTGCGATCCCCCACCTCCACCGAACGAAACTCGGTTCGATTGTCTCCGGAGACCACGGCGACCTGATATTCTCCCTGGATTTCATTGATGGCACGCTGGGGAATCAGCAGCGCATCCTTCTGCGTACCGATCCGTATACGCACACGGCCAAAGCCGCCGGGCCGGAGAATGGAATTCTTATTATCGAACTCGCTCGCCATCTGGATCGTACCGGTTGCGCTGTCCACCTCGCGTCCCACCAGCACAAAGCGCCCCTGAGCCGGAAAGAGACGGCCATTTGCCTGGATAAACTGCACATCGCTGGCGCCAAGAGCCTGACTGTTGGCCTGACCATGGACAATCAGGCTCAGCCGAGGTGCGATGTACAGGTAATCACTTTCGCTGAGAGAGAAATAAGCGCGGATCGGGTTTACCTGCGAAACATTGGTAAGAGTGCTGCTGGTCCCCACCAGATTGCCGACCTGCGCCGCAGCCACGCCGGCAATACCATCGATAGGCGACCGGACCTTGGTCCACTCGACGTTCAGCTCGGCAGTTTGCTGCGCTGCGATTTCCGCATCCACGATCGCCTGGTTCGCGGCCATGGTCTGAATGTCGTTGTCCAGTTGCGACTGAGCGATTGCCTTCTCTTTGGCTAATGGTGTATCGCGCGCGACGTTGAGCTTGGAGTTTCCAAGATTCGCCATAGCCTGCGCGACATTCGCTTTGGCCTGGTCAAGCGCTGCCTGAAAGGGCCGGGGATCGATTTCAAAGAGGATCTCCCCCTTGGTGACAAAATAACCTTCCTTATAGTTACGTTTGATGATGTAGCCAGAGACCTTTGGCGAAATCTGCGCGTTTACAGAGCCGTTGAGCTGAGCGACCCATTCCTTATAGATAGGAACGTCGCGTTGCACCACGCTGGTGACTAATACCGCGGGCGGTTCCGGTGCATGCGGAGGCGCTTTGCCGGTTGCGCACCCTGCAAGCAGAGCCAGGCCTGTACCCACACCAATCACGAGTGTTCGGAGCGTCCCAGGAAAAAAGAAGGAACGAAAATTCTGGCAATTGCCATGAGCTGAACAAGGACGAAAATTCGCGAGCATGAATGACTCCTCGTTAATTAGCAAAATGAAAAGTGCTCAACTGGACTGTCATTTTGCCGGAGACAGCGATTGTCTCATCAAGTCATTAAAAATTCGTCGAATTTATAGAGCACCCCCGAATTCATCACGTCTCCCTCAGTAATCTCGCGCAGCTTCTGCTGGCGGAGCCTCCCGACTTGGGATTCGTGATAAAGTCCTTCGCGAAGATTTTCAGTAATGACTCAGGGCAGGCCTCATCGAGTCCAGAGCAGAGGGAGAACAGGGCCGCAGTCAGAACGTATAATGAAGCCCCACCGTGACCGCCCGCGAGGTCAGGAAGTGCGTCCCTGAGAATGTTGAGAGAAAGTTGTAAAGTGCGCTGGTATTGTTCAGGTTCACTACCTCTGCACGGACTCCTAGGCTCTGGTTCTCATGATGGACCAGATCGTCGTACCCAGCGGAGAGATCGACGGTATTACGCACGGCGATACGAGGTGGGTTCCGGTCGTCGTTCTCCTTACCAGGGGGTGGAATGCGGATGCGGGTTGCGCTGATCGGCTCCGAGCAGGAGCGTAATGGCATCGAGACGGTGGCAAAGACCGGGCCGCAATGAAGGCCCATCTGTTGCTGCTCGTCGCCGGTCAGCTTCAGTGCGGTGGGAATATCCGGCACTGCCACCGCAACTAGGCCACCATCGTGCCTGTAGGAGCTATTGATCCATGGACCGCGGCTTCCGAACTGGTAACGGAGATTCAGGTTCACGGCGAGTCCCTCGTCATGATCGGGCCGCGCTACATTGCCGTATGGGGCGCTAAAGCTGATACCGCCAAGCTGTGGCCCAAAGAGACGTGAACGGACGTGGCTGATGGTAAAAAACCCATTGACGCCATGCGTCGGGTTGAGGGTAAGACGCACCAGTCCTCCGTCAATTTTTGATTTGCGAAATTGAGTCGGGAAGGTCAGTGGACTATTCAGAAGGACATCAAAGTCGTACGCACCATAGGTAAACTTCCACAGGTACTCGCCACTCAGAGAGAAGCGGCTGAATACGCTTTCGAAGCCACAGTTGAATTGGTTGCGATGACCGGTGTCGAGAATCGCGGAGTCCGCGGCCCCGAGCGAGGCAGAGATCGATCCCGGACCGGCAGAGCTGGCGACGATCAGGTTCTCGTTGTACGGGGTAATGAAAACACGCGAGTAGTTGAGGTGGAAGTTGGTCTTGATCGAATCTGCGGTGTAGACCAGACCCACACGCGGCTGTACGCCATGGTTCCGGGCCAGCCCGTTGTACTTATCGTAGCGAAGGCCGAGGTCAGTGGTAAAACTCCCGAACTTGATGAAGTCATGGCCGAAGACCGCCCCCTGCTTGATATCAGCCGACCCCTGAAAGGCATAGATACTCCCACCACGAGTGAGGTCTATGCCGAGGAGTCCGGGCAGAAACGCGCGGTTCGGAGTTAGTCCTGCGGTGGAGCACTGCGAGGGATGGAAGACTCCTGTGTCCGAGGACGGAGCGCCGGACGTATCTAGGCACGGGCTGTTGAAGGTAGGATCGGTCAGCCCGGTAGCAAACTGCTCCGCCAGGAAGGTGTGCTTGAACTCGACTCCAGCAATGACGCTGTGTCGACCCTTGTTATATGTCAGCTCATCACGGAGTCCGGCGTTGGTCAGCCGCCGCGCCTGCTGGAGATAAGCAGGAGTGTCCGAGAAGATGTTGGCGGATGGACGGTAGCGGATCTTATCCTGGCGGACCCAGAGGTTGGTCTGGTTGAAGGCGTGCGTGTTGAAGGTGTGCAGCATCTGTGGAGCAACATTGAAGCTGACGACCGTCTGGCGCTGGTTCTGTCCCAGCTCATCCTGGTCGAAGGTATTCGGAGTCTGAAACCAGGAACGGCTCAGGCTGGTACTGAGCTGCAGGCTGGTCTTCTCGGTGGCCTTATAATCGAGCCGCTTGATGAAGTTCTCGGCATTCCCGTTCGCGTGAAGAACTTCGACCTCTGGTGTGTCAAGGAAGCGGCCGCTGTTCAGCGCATCGACCGCAGTGAACGAGCCGAACTTCGCTGTACCGAAGCCGATGCTTCCGCTGCCTGTGGACGTAGCAAATGAGCTACGGGTAAATGCGAGCGATCCATGCGGCGTGCGCTGCTCGAGACCAGAGCGTGTCTGGGCAATGATCACCATGCTGGTCTTATCGCCAACATCGGCGCCGGGGGCTCCCTCACGGACCTCGATAGACTGCAAAGCGTTCAGGGAGACCTGTGTCGAGAAAGTTCGGCTCTGCTGGTCGGTAATAGGCTGTCCATCGACAACAAAAGATGCCTCGGCATGGTCTCCCAGCGGGTGAAACGAGCCGTTGGAGTCGGCGGATACTCCAGGCGTCGTCGTTGTGATCAGAGAACTGAATGGAGAACTGACGCTCTGGCTGGGCATGCGCTCGATCTGCTCTTGCGTGATATCGACATGCGCGGGTTCTGTCGGGTCGTCATTGATTGCTGTCACCGTCACCTCCGTATGCGACGCTGCTGTCGATAGCGCGACGGTCAGATGGATAGGCACTCCCAAGTAGGTCAGATGCTGTGTGCTTGTGGCAAACCCCAGAGCATCAGCGGCCAAGGTGTAGTCCCCGGCGCTGAGCTGCAAAAACAGGAAATTGCCCTCCTCCCCCGTGGCCGCCGTACGCTGCGCCCCACTACTCGTGAAGGTCAATGTCACCTTCGCTCCAGGGATGACGGCTCCGCTCGAATCGGTCACCGAACCGGTGAGCGCGATTGAGATTCCGCTCTGCGCTGTCAGCTTCACTCCATTAACCATGGTTAATGCCATGATAAAGACGAGCAATTGGTTGATCCGAATCCGCATTCGAAGAATCTCCATCGCTAGTGATAATTATTTATCGCTTACTGCACGCGAGCAGACGATCTGGATTTGTAGAAATTTTAGGCGAGCCTAAATTTATCTTGATATTTAGGCTCGCCTAAAATAGAAGGTATGTCAACTCCTTTGACGAGCGAGGCTATGCATGTCGGTAAACCGGCGAGTGAATCTGAATACCGAGTCTGTGGACAACTATCTGAAGGCAATCCTCACCCTGGGCGGACCGGAGGAGAAGCGCGTTGCCAGCACTGCACTGGC
>JAATFH010000505.1 GCA_015655315.1 Terriglobales bacterium | reverse complement strand
GGCCCAGGCGTGGCCATCATCAAGCACACCAATCCCTGCGGCGCGGCGACGGGCGCGACCATCCTTGAGGCGTATCAGAAGGCGCTGGCAGCCGATCCGATTTCAGCCTTTGGCGGCGTGATCGGCATCAATCGCGAAGTGGATGATGCCGCGGCGGAAGAGATCGCGAAGCTCTTTGTCGAGGCAATTGCCGCACCCAGCTTTACCGAAGCAGCCCTGACGCGCTTCGCGGCCAAGAAAAATCTGCGGCTGGTGGAAGTAAAGTCGGCACGGACGCCCCGTGTGGTCAAACAGGTTTCCGGCGGTCTGCTGTTGCAGGACGCCGATCATGGCCACGTCACCGCGTCCGAGCTGAAGACGGTGACGGAGCGCAAGCCGACCGAGGACGAACTGGCTGCGCTGATCTTCGCCTGGCGCGTCTGCAAGCACGTCAAGTCGAATGCCATCGTTTATGCGCGGAACGGCCAGACGATCGGCGTCGGCGCGGGACAGATGAGCCGCGTGGATGCAGCGAAATTTGGCGCTATGAAAGCGGTTCTGCCGCTCGGCGGTTGCGTAGCGGCTTCCGATGCATTTTTCCCGTTTCCTGACGGCCTGGAAACGGTGGTTGCGGCAGGAGCTACGGCAGTGATTCAACCGGGCGGATCGGTACGCGACGATGAGGTGATCGCCGCTGCCAACCGGCTCGGTATCGCTATGGTTTTCACGGGGATGCGGCATTTCCGGCACTGACGACACCCCTTTTTACCGCACTTCACGGCAGGATGATGATTTCCGGTAGACGCAACCGGATACGATGGCCCGTGCCTGAATCCTGCCTGTGAATCCCATTCCGGTTTACAATCGTCTTAAGAAAAGTGAGATGCTGCTGCATTCAGGCATAGCAGCGTCCGACATAATTCAGGCCGAAGTTGCGTCATGCTCCGAAGCCACTGGCAGGGGTTTTCCTTGAATACAACTCGCAAGGTTCCTTTCGTACGCAGTACTCGACTCCTCACTGTGGCAACTCTGGCTTTGGCGGCTGCATACAGCCAGCAGATTTATGCGCAGAGCAAAACACCCGCCCCGCCCCCTGCTCCAGCAGCTGCAGATAGCAAGGCTGCGCAGCCCGGCGATCGCGCTTCGGCTTATTACCACTATGCATTGGCGCACAGCTATGAGGAGATGGCCACCACCTATGGCCGTCCCGATTACGCGACGCGCGCGATTGAGGAATACAAGCTGGCGCTCAATGCGGACCCCGAGTCGGCTTACCTGAATGCGCATCTGGCGGAGCTTTATTTCCAGACAGGCCGCGTGCGGGACGCCATCGCTGCCGCACAGGACGAGATCAAGAAGAACCCGGAAAACCTGGAAGCGCACAAGCTTCTGGGACGCATTTATCTGCGGTCGCTCGGCAACATGCAGAGTGGCGGTCCGTCCGACCAGATGCTGAAGCTGGCCATCGACGAGTATGCCAAGATCGTGCAGCTGGAACCGGACAGCACGGAGAACCGCCTGCTGCTGGGCCGCCTCTATACGCTGAACCATGATTCGACCCACGCGGAGGAGCAGTTCAAGGCAGCGCAGAAGATCGATCCTGATTCGGAAGACGTGGTGCTGAATATCGCCGGCCTGTACAGCGAACAGGGCGATAACAAGCGCGCGATCCAGGTGCTGACGGCTCTCCCCGATGACGATCAGACGGCAAAGACCCTGTATGCATTAGGCCAGACTTACGACCAGATCAAAGACACCAAGAATGCTCTGATTGCTTATCAGAAGGCCTTTGATCTTGAGCCCGATAACCTGGATGCGGAGCGCGCCCTCGCGCAGGCGCAGCTAAGTGAAGGCCAGGATGAGGCTGCGCTGAAATCCTTCAAGGACGTGGCTGCAGGCGATACGAGCGACCCGCAGGCGCTGCTGCGCATTGCCGATATCGAGCGCCGCCAGGGTAAGTATGAGGACGCGCTGGCAACGCTGAAAAAAGCCAAAGAGCTGGTTTCGGACTCGCTGGAAATTAATTTCAACGAAGCGCTTACCTATGACGCGCTTGGCCAGTACGACCAGGCGACCCAGATTCTGGAGAAGCTGGTCACTGATTCCGAGCATGTGACCGGCCAGTACACTGACGGCGAAAAGAACAACCGCTCGATCTTCCTCGACCGATTGGCCAACGTCTATCGCGAACAGGGCAAGACCGACCAGGCCGTCGCCACGTATCAAAAAATGGCCGACATGGGCGGCGATTACACGCTGCGCGGCTATACGAATATCGTGGACGTTTACCGCGACGCCCACGAATATGACAAGGCCACGGCTGCGGCGCACGATGCGATCGCGAAAACCGCCAAAGACAAAGACGCGAATCGCGATGCGAAGCTGATGCTGGCCAGCCAGCTCGCCGATACCGGTAAATCGGACGAAGGCATTGCCATGGCCAAGAGCCTGTTGAATGGCTCCGCCGACGACCGCCCCATTGAGCTGCGGCTTGCCGAGATGTATACGCGTCTGAAGAAGTGGAAAGACGCCGGTGAAGCCATCGATAAAGCCGATGCCCTTTCCACCAAGCCGGAAGACAAGATTTACACCTACTTCCTGCGCGGCGCTCTCGAAGAGCGGCAGAAGCACTACGATGAGGCAGAAGCGCAGTTTCGCAAGCTGCTCGCCATCGATCCCAACAATGCGCTCACGCTCAACTACCTCGGCTACATGCTGGCTGACCGCGGCGTTCGTCTGAATGATGCCCTGACCATGATCAAGAAGGCAGTGACGCTCGATCCGCAGAACTATGCTTACCTCGATTCGCTGGGTTGGGCCTACTTCAAACTCGGTCAATACACGATCGCGGAAGAGAATCTGACCAAAGCTGTGGCGCGTAACAGCACGGATCCCACAGTCCACGATCATCTCGGCGAGCTGTACGAGAAGACCAATCGCCTGAAACTGGCGGCGGCACAATGGGAGCAGTCGCTCAACCAGTATGCGCGCACCGATTCGCTGGACGCCGATCCCGGCGACGTGAGCAAGGTGCAGAAAAAGCTCGACAGTGCGCGTGTTCGCCTTGCCAAGGAATCCTCGGGCGCGCTCGTGAACAACAACAAATAGCAGCTATGCGACTCCCCGCAGGCTGCAGAGTTTCTGACGCCGCAGGCGATCCGCTTGCGGCGCGCGTGTTTTCGGAACCGCCGCATCCCTACCGCTCCCCTTTTCAGCGCGATCGTGGACGCATCATTCATGCGCGTGCGTTTCGCCGCCTCGCGGGCAAGACGCAGGTCTTTACCCATCGTTACTCCGATCATTTCCGCAGCCGCCTGACGCACACCATGGAGGTAGCGCAGATTGCGCGCACCATTGCCTCTGCGCTTGGTCTCAACGAAGACCTCACCGAAGCGCTGGCGCTGGTTCACGATATCGGGCATCCACCCTTCGGCCACGCAGGCGAACGCGCTCTGGATGAAGCTCTGCGCGCTCACGGGCTGCGCTTCGACCACAACCTGCACGCGCTGCGCATCGTCGAATACTTTGAGATGCATTACGCGGCCTTTCGCGGGCTCAACCTCACCCTCGCCGTACGCGAAGGCATCATTAAGCATTCACGCGACTATTCCGCCGCCGAGCATCCGGAGCTGAGCAAATATTTTCTCGATCAGCGGCCCCCTCTGGAGGCACAGATCATCGATCTCGCCGACGAGATTGCTTACCTTACCGCCGATCTCGACGACGGCATGGAAGCGGAGATATTGAACCTCGACGATATTCGCAGGCATGTGCAGCTCTTTGAGCGTTTCTTTGTGCCCATGGACGCCGAGTATCCCGAAGCGCCCGCCAAGCTGGTTTTCAATGAGGCGCTCAAGCGCGTGCTGAATGCGCTGGTCGATGACCTGATTGCAGAGACGGAGCGGCAAGTGAAAGTCATCGACGCTGGTACGCTTGAAGACATTCGCAACGCGCCACATCGGCTTGCTGCTTTTTCACCGGAGATCGAGATGCTGCGGCTCGAAGCGAAACGATATCTCTACACCCATCTCTATAACTGCACCGAGTTGACGCACGACCACGAAGAGGCTGCGCTCGTAATCGCGGAATTATTTGAGGCGTGGACGCGCGATCCTTCGCTGCTCCCGGCGAGTTATGTGGCGCGGGTTTCAGAAGAAGGCGCATCGCGCGTGGTTGCCGATTATATTGCAGGCATGACGGACAATTTCATTCTGGAGCAGTACAAGACGTTCAGACACAACTCGTAAAAGCCTACGTCATTCTGAGCGCAGCGAAGATCCATGCGACGATTCGGTGTCCGCTACTCTCAGACGTATTCCGCCACGGGGCTTAAAACTTAAAGCAGGGGAGAATGCAACACGCCTGGAGGCAATGTTGGCATCGTCTGGATTCTTCGCTGCGCTCAGAATGACATACTTGAAAGAAGACGCCCGCTACTGCACCTTCCCATGCGGCCTCAGCCTCCGCAACTCCTGTGCACACACAAGCGCATTCGTTGCCGCCAGCTTCAGGTTGTCGAAAGCGGCCCACACCCAGAAGCGCCGTGTCGCCAGCTCACTGCCGTCAGCCGTGCGCGCGCGGACGAGAATGTCGTCCTGCCCCGCGGAGCTTAGATTGCTCGGCGGGTCGGAGTCGCCCAGCACCACATCGACATGCTCACCATTCAGGGATGCTTCCAGGTGCTCCAGGCTTACCGGCTCGTCCAGTTCGAGAGCCAGTGAGATGCCGTAGCCATGGAAAACCGGCGCATGCAGGAGCTGAATCGCGACCTCCGGCAGATGTCCCGCTGAAAGCTGCGCATAGTGGCGGCGGATGCGCGCCTCGCTCGCGCTCAGATGCACCTTGGCCGCCTCTCCGAGCGATGGCAGCAGGTTGAAGGCGATCTGCGCGTCGTACATCTCCTTGGGCAGGGATTGGAAGCTGAGCAGGCTCACCGTCTGCTGGTGCAGCTCATCCATCGAAGCGCGGCCATATTCGGAAGCAGGTTCAAGCACCGTCGCCGCCGAGGAACGTACCCCGGCAACGCTCCTGGCGCGGAGCATCAACAGCGCCAGGGCGACCGCAGCCGGATGCGCAGGCACCACAGCGGGCGTCTGCAGATTGGGCGTCACTTCCGCAGATCCGTTGACCTCTTCACGTGTTGCATCCTGCACCCAGGGAGCACGAACCAATACCTTCGGCTCGCTTTCGAGCGCATAGCTCATATCGACGATGCTTGCGCCCGCCTTCTGTGCATTGTGCCAGTGCTTGCGCGTCACGTCCTCGTCCCCGGCAAAAAAGGCGAAGTCCACGCTGACAAACGAGCTTGGCTCAATGCGTTGGATGAAGGTAACTTCGTCGCCGATAGATTCGAGCTTGCCCAGGGCGGCCTCGTCGTCCATCAGTAGAAAATCTGCGGAACTGAAGGATGACTCGCTGAGGACATCGTTCAGTTCCTTGCCGCGCAGTGAAGACGCGCCCACGATTGCGATTTTGTATGTATCTGGCATCAGTTTGTCGGACTCGTTGAAGATAGGGGAAGTCTTCGGCCACGCCGCCACGAATATGCCACCCGCGCCAGAATACCGGAGAACATGTACATGAGTGCCATAAGAATCAGCACATATTGAGAAAAGAATACCAATGCGTAAAGCACCAGTCCGATGAGCACCATCCATTGAAAGGGATGGCGGCTGAAAAGGTTGATTTCTTTTCCGCTCCAGAAGCGCCAGGTGCTGACCATGAGAAAACCGATCAGCCCGACAAGCGCCATCCAGATGAACGCGACCCACCCGATAGAAATGGGGATGCCGCGAAAAAAGTGAATGACGGCGGCGATGACTCCGGCCGCCGCGGGAATCGGCATGCCGACGAAATATTTTCTGCCGGGACGGCCGGGATTCTTGGGCACGGGATTGGTGCTGATATTGAAGCGCGCCAGACGGCTCGCTCCGCATAGCAGAAACAGAAAACAAATAAACGCGCCCAGCTGTACGATCTGCTGCCTGTGCGCCGGATCTGCCATGCCGGGCAGCATGCGAAACCCCCAAGTGAAAGCGAGAATGCTGGGAGCAACGCCGAAGGTGATAACGTCGGCCAGCGAGTCGAGTTCCTTGCCGAATTCGCTGGTGGTGTTCGTCATGCGCGCGATGCGGCCATCGAGCGCGTCAAAAGGAATCGCAAAGCCGATCGCCAGAGCAGCCCAGTCGAAGTGATGCGGCTCCTGCACCGACCCTTGCAGGCTCTGCGTAATAGCAAAGTAGCCCGCCGCGATATTCCCCGCCGTAAACAGGGACGGCAGAATATACATGCCGCGCCTGCGACGTCTTGCCTCTGCCTTCAAACCAGCGACTCCACTTCCAGCGCCAGCATGGGCTCTTCCAGAAGATGGGGGATGTGCGCCAGCACCGTCGAACCGCCTTTGACGACATCTCCCACTTTCACGCGCAGCTCGGCATAGGCAGGCATCAGCACATCCACACGCGAGCCGAACTTGATCATGCCGATGCGCTCCCCGCGCTCCATACGGTCGCCGGCCTTGGGCCGGAAGACAATGCGCCGCGCCAGCAGTCCGGCAATCTGTTTAAAGGCGACTTCGTGACCGTCATCGCCATCCACGATCGCCAGATTCTGCTCATTTTTTTCCGCGGAATCAGGATTGAGGGCGTTGAGAAACTGGCCCTTCTGGTAGCGAACATCGCGCAAGGTACCCGTAATGGGAGAGCGGTTTACGTGAACATTGAAGACGCTGAGGAAGATGCTCAGGCGAAGACTTTCACCGGTCGGTGTCATCACGCGCTCAATGGCTGTGAGCTTTCCATCGGCGGGTGAAACAATGAGCCCTTCACCCTGCGGAATACTGCGGGGCGGATCGCGGAAGAACCAGAGAAAAAAGGCGGCCAGCAGGATTGGAATCAGCGTCCATATCCATCCGCCAGTGAGAAAATACACGACTGCCGCAACTGCCAGCAGGGTCAATCCGTAGAGATAACCGTCACGAACCATGAGAGATAATTCTCTCATTATAGGTTTTTTCACCGTTAACTTTATGAGGATTACCACCAAAGGCAGAAGATGGCATACTTCACCCTCTGCCGTGCAAGCGGCAGGAAAGAACCCCTCGGCAGCTTACGCTACGTGATGAAAGACGCCGTGGCGCAGCGCCTCCATCTGGTCTTTGACAGATAATTTGAGCTTTTTCAATCGGACTTCTTCGAGTTGTTCCTCGGCTGAAAGGTAGGGTTTCTGGAGCAGGTTTTCCAGTTTATCCGAATAGTGCCGGTGCTGCTCTTGCAGGTGGTGCATGACCTCACTATTCGGTGACCCGAACGTTTCCATATCCATGGAACATACCTCCTAGTACTACTAAGACGAGAAAGCTACCACCCGGGAGGCCCACTGGCAATGCGTTTTTCACGCAAGTTTTCCACCGGATAAAAGTGCCGCCCCCATCAGTAAGGCGTCTTCCTCCGGCGATCGATAGTAGGCGGCCCTCAGTCCTTCGCGCCGCATGCCGGCTGATTCGTAAAGCCTTATCGCTCTGGCATTTGAAGCGCGGACTTCCAGCTCCATACGCGCCGCGCCGCTGGTTTCTGCCCAGGTGGCGAGAGCCTCAAGCAGAGCGCGGCCGATTCCCTGCCCCTGAGCTTCGCGGGCAACGGCAATCGACTCCAGCTCGCAGACTCCGGCAACCAGTCTTCCAATCGAGAACCCGAGCAGGCTTCCCGCTTCCTCCGCAACAAACCCGACTCGTACCAGCGGAGCAGATTCGTTTCCGGTCAGGCAGCGCTCGTATTCCAGACGGTTCCAGTGGGGAGCTTCAGGAATTTTCTGCGCAAGAGCCAGCACCGCGTCGATATCGCCAGCGACCATGCGGCGGACGGCCCACGTCATTGCTGCTTTCCCGCGAGCGTTCCCGGTTTCGGCTTCGCGAAAAGCTCGGCATCGGAGCGGCGCAGGTAATTGCCGTCGAGAGAGGCCAGATCGTCGAAGTCCCCGGCCAGCAACCGGGGAAGCGCCACAGCGAAGGCATCGGTCGTCGTTGGTGAAGTTACCAGATGAGCGCCGGGAAAAGCAGTGGCCGTCTTTTCCTCGCAGATTGCCAGTTCTCTCTCCGAGGCGGCTGGTTGCAATTCCGCAAGCAATTCGCTCAGAGACAGAAGAGCCTCACGAGATGCCTCGGCCCCGTATGCTCCGAAATAAAATCCGCCGCGACCCGCATCGAGCGCGGCGTATCGCGTCTCCGCTTTGTGCGCCAACACCCGCAGGCGCGATACAGCAATGACGGGCGTAGCCAATGGTTCGGCCAGACCCTTGACCGCGCTTACGCCAACGCGCACGCCGGTAAAACTTCCCGGCCCGTTGACGACAATCATCGCTTCGATCTGCGGCAGGCTGACGCGATGCGATTCCAGCAGCTCGCGCAGACGCGGCACCAGCATGGCGGAGAAGGTCTTGTTTGCCAGCTCGACCGTCCCCACCACGGTGCTTTCTGCGCCGTCTCTCCGCGCGAGAGCGATGGTTCCGATGCTTCCACATGTATCGATTGCTAGCAGCATTTATACGTCCGCAACAGGGTCCTGGCAGATTTCAAGCAACACGCCTCCCGCGCTCGACGGATGCACGAAGAAGTACAGGTGGCCCCCGGCGCCAATCTGTATTTCATCAGAAATAAGCCGCGTGCCTTTTGCCTTTAACTCTTCCAGAGTAGAGGATATGTCGTCCACATGCAGCGCCACATGATGCAGCCCTTCTCCGCGCTTTGCCAGAAATTTCCCGACCGGCGAATCATCAACGGTCGGCTCCAGCAACTCAATACGGCTCTCATCGACTGGAATCATCGCGACCCGCACTTTTTCGTGTTCCACCGTCTCTTCCTGCACGATGCGCAATCCTAATGACTCGTAAAAACCGCGCGCGGCGGCGATGCTCTTCACTGCGATTCCCAGGTGATCGATTTTCGTCATAGATTTTCTTTCAGGACTTGACCACGCGAGCGACAAGCTCGGGCACCAGCCTGTATGGATCTTCCAGCTTGCCGGCTACGCGCACCGCATGCGCATCCAGCTCCTCGTCGCTCAGTCCATGCCTGCGGACTTCGCGCATGAGCGCCTGCCGCATCATTTCGGTGATGCGTTCCCGCCAATAGTTTCGCCGGCGCGCTTCCATGCGGCTATCCGTCTCCAGCCACTGTTTCATCTGCGCGATGGCTTCGTTTAATCTGTCGATCCCCTCGCCACTCGATGCGACTGTCTTCACGACGGGCGGAACCCAATCACCGTGGCTTGTTGCCAGCGACTGCATGGCGCGCACTTCTTTTTCCACGCGGTCGGCACCTTCGCGGTCAGATTTATTCACGACAAAAATGTCGGCAATTTCCATGATGCCTGCCTTGAGGCTCTGCACGTCGTCACCCATGCCCGGCACCAGCACAACAATCGTTATATCGGAAAGACGCACGATATCGATCTCGTCCTGGCCCACGCCCACGGTTTCGATCAGGATTACATCTTTGCCGCTGGCTTCTACGATGGAGGCAACGTCAGCGGTCGTGCGAGCCAGGCCGCCCAGCGAACCGCGCGTCGCCATGCTGCGCACATAGAACCCCGGATCGCCCAAATTCTCCTGCATGCGGATGCGGTCACCGAGAATCGCGCCGCCGGTGAAAGGACTGGTGGGGTCGATGGCAATCACGCCAACGGTAACGCCCGCGCCGCGATACTGCCGCGCCAGCTTATCGACGATCGTGCTCTTGCCCGCACCCGGCGCTCCGGTAATGCCGATGCGCAAAGCGCGTCCACTATAGGGAAAGCAGCCCGACAGGATATCAGCCGCAGACGCCGCATCGTTCTCCACTAGAGAGACAGCGCGCGCCAGGGCGCGCACATCGCCCGAACGCAACCGCGCGATCAGTGGCTCGACTCCACGCTCAACGCTGGAAAGAGTTTCGCTCATCTACGCAAGCCATCATAAATCGAACGCGGCACGTCCTAACCGCGCGATGGCACGACCTTGAGAATCTCGCGCGCGATCACCATGCGCTGTATCTCGCTGGTGCCTTCGCCAATGGTGCATAGCTTCACATCGCGGTAATATTTTACCGCCCGATAGTCCTTGCTAAATCCATAGCCG
>JAATFH010000180.1 GCA_015655315.1 Terriglobales bacterium | reverse complement strand
TAGGCATTGAGCTTTTCCTGGCCCTCGAAAATCTGCAGATTCCCGGCCAGGTGCGCGATGATGAAGAGGAACAGGATCCCGCCCGTCACCGCCATCACAGCTTTTTTGCCGTTCGTCGAATCCCAGAAGGTCGCCGCCGGATTTTTCAGACCGACTGCAGCTGTGCTCATGTGCGTTTTCCAATCTTATGATTCATCGCCATTCGTCTCCCTCACTGACTCATAGTTCATCTGCGCGGCATAATCCGCCTTCCAACCGATGGGCGGCGAAGTTGAACCGGTTACTGTTGTCGATGCAATGCGCAGTTTGGATTTGAAACCACGGTAACGGCCTTCTTCGCTTCCGGAGAAGAGGCCCCTAAACACTGTTGAATCTTTAGAGAAGTCACCTTCTATTATTGGGTCGCGAAACAACGACCGTCAAGAAACCGGGATCATTTCCATGGAAAGAAGGTCAGTAAGGCGTGCGGCGCAGCTTCTCCAGCAGTGCTGAAAAAGCCTTTCCACGATGGCTCAGCGATTGTTTTTCCACCAGATCAACCTCTGCCATGGTTTTTCTCAGGGTGGGCAAATAAAAGAGGGGATCGTAGCCGAATCCGCCGTTCCCGCGAGGTTCTGTCTGTATTTCTCCCTCAACCGAGCCATCGGCCGTCAGAAAAACCTTCTCCTCGCGGGCGGCGGCGATGACACAGCGGTATCGCGCCGTGCTTTTCTCTGACTTCCGAGAGGCCAGTCGCTGGAGCAGATACAGATTGTTGCGGGCATCCGCGTCTTCTAGCTCCTCGGGTGCAAACCCTGCATCCTCGGCAAATCGCGCCGAACGAACGCCGGGTTCGCCTCCGATTGCGTCTACTTCCAGCCCTGAATCGTCTGCAATGACTATGCAGCCGGGCGCAAAGGCGCTGTAGTAGGCGGCTTTGATCCGGGCGTTGTCTTCAAATGTAAGTCCGTCTTCTATGGGTGGCGGAATGTCTTGAAGGCTGGGCAGGGGAGCGATCTGAATCCGGAAGACTTCACCTGCCGCGGCAAAATCGCGGAGCTTGCCGGGGTTGCTGGTGGCTACGTACAAGGTCTGAGGCATTGGATCCAGAATAAGGCAGGGAACAGGGCTGTAGAAAATCAAGGCAGCGGCGCGGGCGACTTCTGCATGTCGGTCGACCGACGCGAGCCGTTTTAGCTGTGATAGGGTGTTTTCAATCCATGTGGCGGTGAATCAGGGCAATGTTCATCAATGATGTGAAATACGCATTGAGGCAACTCATCAAGACCCCCGGCTTTACTTTGACTGCGATACTCACGCTGGCGCTCGGCATCGGCGTGAATGCGGCCATGTTTTCCGTCATCGATCAGGTTCTGTTACGCCCGCTGCCTTACCGCAACGCCGGCAGCCTTGTGGCGTTCGGCGGGCAGTCCCAGACCAGCAGCAACTTTTCCTCGATGTCGCTGCCCGATGCGCGCGATTTTGCGGCGCGCAGCCACACGCTGCAAGGTGTCATCTACTATTCCTATAAATTTACTTCGCTCAGCGGCACGGATGAGCCCAAGCTTACGCCACAGATCATCAGCAGTACGAACCTCTTCGATCTTCTCGGCGTGCGCCCCATGCTGGGCCGTAGTTTTGTGGAAGACGATGCAAAGCCGGGAAGGAGCAATGTCCTCATCCTCAGTCATGGAGTATGGAAGGACCAGTTCCACGGTGACGAGAACGTTGTTGGCCGTGTTGTAAAGATTAACGGCGACCCATACACGGTCATTGGCGTTTTGCCTCCCGGAACGGGTTTTCCCGGCGACAACCCCGATGGGCTGCTTTACGCGCCGATGGATACCAGCGCACCTTCGAATCAGGATCGTGGAAATGCCGGACTGGCGCTTGTCGGTCTGCTGCGTCCGGGCGTATCCATCGCGCAAGCGCAGGCAGAGTTGAACGGTATCCGGCAGCAACTCTTGAAGGAATATCCCAAGGAAGAGTCAAAAGACCCGATGCGCGTCGTGGACTACCGTGAATCGCTGACTGCGAAAACGCGTCCCGCTCTACGCGCTCTGAGTCTCGCCGTGATTGCTGTGTGGCTGATTGCTTGCGCGAACGTGGCCGGCCTGATGCTGACCCGCGTCAGCGGACGCCGCAGGGAAATCGCGATCCGCTCCGCTCTCGGCGCGATGCGGCGCAGATTGATGCAGCAGTTTCTCACAGAATGCCTGTTGCTGGCGGCAGCCGGGGGAGCGGTGGGTCTGGAGATTGCCGCTGTGATTCTGCGTCTGCTTCGGCACTACCTTTCAGAAAAAGTGCTGTACGGCGAGAACATCCATATCAATGCGTGGGTTTGTGCTTTTCTTCTCCTCGCATCCTGCCTGTCGGCGGTGTTGTTCGGGCTTCTCCCGGCGTGGATATCGGCGAATGCGCCCACACAGGAAGGACTGCGGGACAATACCGCTGCCTCAGGAACCAGCAGGCGTCACGCCTTTCTGCGTGATGCGGTCGTAGTCGGGGAAATCACGCTGACCCTTGCGCTGTTGATCGCCGCCGGGCTCATGATGCGCACTTTGATTCTTCTGCAGCATGCCCGGCTTGGCTTTGTCGCTGAAAACGTTGTAACCGGACAAATGTTTCTGCCTACTCATGGCAACGGTGTCTTTGGGGTGCAATTCGATACCACAAAGGCCACCAATTTAATCCCCACCTTTTACGCGCCGTTGCTGGATAAGCTCCAGCACACGCCCGGTATCAGTTCAGTGGGGCTGGAGACGGTGCGCCCAATACAGCCAAACTGGTCATTTACCGGCAGTGTGTGGGTGCACGGACGGCCCAAGCCTGACGCCGCCAGCGAACAGCACGCAGCATTTCGCGCCATGAATGGCGGCTACTTCCAGACTTTTGGCATTCGCCTGTTGAAGGGACGCATCTTCAACGAACAGGACATGCCTGACTCTCCCCTCGTCGCCGTCGTGAATCAGTCTTTCGCGAAGATGGTCTTTCCCAATGACGACCCCATCGGCAAGCAGATCAATGTCAACGACAACGAAAAAGATAAAGACAACCCGCGAGCGTGGGCAACCATTGTCGGCGTGACGGAAGATGTGCGGCAACTCTCCGCTGGCGATGCCTCTCTGCCTGAATTCGATCTCGACCTGATGCAATTCAAGCCGCAGGACGATCTCTATCCCATCATCGCGACGTTCATCATGAATATCTCGGTGCGCACGCAACTCGCACCCAATGTTGCCGAAAAGGCAATCCGCGACGCCGTTCATCAGTTGCAACCGGACATCTCCTTTGATGACCTGATGCCGATGAAACAGATTGTCGAAGACTCGATGGGGAATCAGACGCTGGCCGCACGCCTGCTCGGCATCTTTGGCCTGGCCGCGCTTCTGATTGCGGTAGCGGGAATCTACGGCTTGCTCTCCTATGCCGTCAGCCAGCGCACGCGCGAGTTCGGCGTCCGGCTGGCCCTGGGTTCACCGCAGGCAAGCGTCCTGTGGCTTGTGCTGCGTCACGCCCTCCTGTTGCTGGGCATTGGCGTGGGAGCAGGTATCGCGATTGCGCTGGCAGCCAGCAGCGTGATGCGGGCATTCATTTACGGCTTCCACGGATACGACATCGTTACTGTCTTTGCGGTGGCTGCGATTCTAACACTTTGCGGGCTGGCGGCGAGCTACCTGCCGGCGCGCCGTGCCGCTGCTGTGAACCCGATGGAGGCTCTCCGATCAGAATGACGAAGCATAGAAAGTTTATCGCCGCATGGCTTACGCTGGCTGCCCTCACTCTGCCGCTGGCCGCACAGTCTTCGAATGCGCCGTTGACCGCGGATGCGGCCATCAAACGCATCATCGCCGCCACGGGAGCGACGCCACCTCCGAACACTGTGGACACGATTAAAGGCGGTGATCCGAATACAGTCGTCACCGGAGTTGCCACGACTTTTCTCGATACCTATCAAGTTCTGGAGAAAGCGGTTGCGGATGGAAAGAACCTGATCGTCACGCATGAGCCGACTTTCTACAACCATCCGGATGATATGACCGTACTCGGGGATGACCCGGTGCAGGCGCAGAAGCTGGCCTACATCCAGGAGCATCACCTTGTCGTCTGGCGTTTTCATGACACGTGGCATCTGCGGCACCCCGATGGCATTCTTGAAGGGGTGGTCGAGGAGTTTGGCTGGAAGCCGTATCAAAGCAGCACCGATCCTCATCTCTTTACCTTGCCGCCGACGACCGTAGAGCAACTTGCTGCAACGCTGCGCTCCAAAGCCGGGTCGCGGTTGATACGCGTCGTCGGCAATCCAGATATGCCGGTTACACATGTCGCCCTGTTTCCTGGGGCGTCGGGACTGACGAAGCAGGTGAAAGCCCTAGAACGCGGCGATGTCGATGTGCTGGTTGCGGGAGAAGCGGCGGAATGGGAGACAGTAGAATACGCGCGTGACGCGGCGGCGCAGGGAAGGCACAAGGCGCTGATCCTGCTCGGTCATGAAATATCGGAAGAGGCCGGAATGCGATACTGCGCGGAATGGCTGAAGAATGTTCTGCCGGGAGTGCCCATTGAATACATCCGGGCGGGCGAGCCCTTCTGGATGCCGGGTCAGTCGCCATCCGCAAAATAATGCTCACACATGACGGAACCTGTAGATGTCCGTTATGCAGTGGGTAGGAATGCATCAAGCTCAAAAACGTTAGAGATTCTCGCGCTTCATCAGGGCCTGTGTGCGGAACTGCAGCAGAAGCATAATGCAGGACGCTACCAGGGGTACGGTGAGACCCACTCGAAGCGAACCGCGCCAGGTTGCCAGCTGACCGGTCATCCACGGCAGCACCGCTCCACCCAGCCCGCTGATGGCAAAGACCCATCGCGATTCGGATGGTCCGCTTGCAATCGCCAGAACCTTTGACAGGCACAACGGGAAGATAGGCGCCAGCATCAGCCCGGCAAGGGTGGCGCTGGTGATGCTCATGGCTGGCGTGTAGCTGAACAGCAGCATCACATTGCTCACCAGCAATACGCAAAGAGTGACCGTAAGCAGATGCGACTCGGAGATCCGCTTCAGCACAACCGGCGCGAATGATCTGCCGCAGAGCAGCGCTATCCAGAAGAACGAAGTCGCGATGGGAGCATACACACTGCTGGAAAGCGGAAGGCGATGGATGTAAGTCATCATCCAGCCACTGATCGACGACTCGACTCCGACATAAAGAAAAGCAAACAGGGCCAGAGGCACCAGCAGGGAAAGTTTACTTTGCCGGCTGCGTGGAAGCGTCACTTCATCGCGGAGCTGCGATAAGTAAGGACGTTGCAGAGCAATCACAGTCAGAGGCAGCGTCGCGGCAAGAGCCAGTGCGAAGTAAATCGAGTTGGGGGATTGAAACTTCTCCCATACTGTGGCGAGCAGCGGACAGGCGACTGCGCCCAATCCCCAGAACGCGTTGAGCAGGGAGAGGGACGCGCCGCGGTTAGCACGATACATGCGTCCGAAGAGCATGCTGGTCATGGTCATGGCGGAACCCAGCACGCGGCCGCCATCGAATT
>JAATFH010000420.1 GCA_015655315.1 Terriglobales bacterium | reverse complement strand
GTAGGCCAGCACGCCATAGACCCCAAGCAATGCCAGCAACAACGCTGAAGTGCCAAAGCTGCCGAGTACGATTGCCTGGAAGCGGTCTGCCGCCGCCGATTCGCTTACCTGTTCATCCATGGATTTGACGACGGGAATGGCAACCTGCGGATCGACCTGCCAGATTCCCCTCCGTACCTCAGGAATCAATGCATCGCTTGGTTGTGAGCTGCGGACAAGAAACGAAAGCGTCCAGTGCGTAAAGGTCCAGTACGGCGCGTATACAACCGGCGCCGCATCTTTCAGACCATTGATGCGTGCATCTGCTACGACGCCGATGATGGTAAATGGATAGTCACTGTCAGGCGCGGGTGAACCGATCTTCCTGCCGACGGGATCTTCGCCGGGAAAGGCCTCGCGCGCAGTCCTTTCCGAAATGAGCGCGACATAGGGATTCTCACGGTCGCTTGCAGAAAAATTGCGGCCAGCAACGAGCGGGATCCGCATGGTTGGCAGATAATCCGGGTCGATGAACCTTACATTGACGAGAGGTTCCTGTCCTTCCGGAAGGGGATGATCGGGACGATGGAGATAATCCACCCATGTTTCCCCTTTCAGCGGCATGGCGCTGGTCAGAGCCGCCGATTGCACGCCCGGCAGTTGCCGAAGCGATGCAAGAGCGCGATCGGCAAAGGCGAGTTTGATGGTCTGCGCATTCTTGGTCGAAAAATCGCCATATTGCGGTGTGAAGAGATCGACTGCGGCGACGGTCAGGTGGCTCGCGTCGAAGCCGCGGTTCTGGTGGATCAGATGCGAGAAGCTGCGTAGCGACAGTGCCGTAACAATCAACAGCACAACGGTACAGGCCAGTTGCCCGGCCACCATCACGTTGCGCATCCGCTGTCCGGTTCGAGCATTGGATGTCCGCGACGCGTTCGTTTGCAACGCACTTTGCGGAGGTACGTGCAAGGAGCGCAGCGCAGGGAGAATTCCGAACGCAACTGCCACGAACGTCGATAAAGCAGCGGCAAACAAAAGTACCGGTGCGCTGACGCCTGCTTCCTCAATGCGTGGAACGTTCGCGGGCGCAAGAGCCACCAGCAGACGCACGCCAAGAAATGCCAGCACGACCCCAATCATGCCGCCCATGAAGGCAAGGACCAGGCTCTCTATCAGTCTCGCGAAGACCTGCCTGCTCCGGCTGGCGCCCAGCGCCGCTCGTACTGCGGTCTCATGTTCTGCGCTCACCGCGCGCGCCAACTGCAAGTTTGCAAGGTTCACACAGGCGATCAGCAGCACCGCTCCTACGGCCGCAAACAGCAACCACAGCGCACCGCTCACACCGGAAGCAACGTCCTCCGGCAATGGCGCCAGCGCAATTCCAAAACGGAGGGGAAGGTGCGCGGAAACGGAATACCTGTTTTGTAAAGCCTCCAATTCCGTGCGCGCTTGCATGACTGTCGCTCCGGTTTTGAGCCGCGCAAGAACCCTGTAATTGAAATTGCCTACGTCGTTCTTCAGGTCGCGTTCGGCCGGCACGAATGGCCGAAAGAGCATGACGTTCTGTGCCAATTCCTGAAAAGCGATCTTCGGAGACATGGCAATCTGCGGAAAGCGGACACCTGGCGGAAGCACGCCGATGATGGAATTTGGCTCGCCATTAATGCGTAGCGTCTTCCCGATGACATTCGGATCGCCGGCAAAGAACTCCTGCCAGCCGTCGTAGCTGAGTACGACGACATTGTCGGCCCCCTTCTGCACATCAGAATCCACAAAGTCTCGACCCAGCAGGGGCTGAACTCCGAGCAGGTGGAAGAGATTCGGAGAAGCTACGACGATCCCGAGGAGATGGGGACGGTCAGTTGCCGGGGACACGCTACCCGCGCTCTGCCGGAAAATTGCTGCGTCTTCGAGGGTCTTGGCATTTTCCCTCAAGTGCAGAAAGTGACGATAGTTGTCGGGAATGACCTCTCGCCCGGCGCCAGCTCTTTCTTCCGTTTCCCGGATTACGATAAGCCGATCAGGATCGCGAAAGGCATACGGCTTCAGCAGCACCGTATTGACCACGCTGAAGACGGAAGTCACCGCGCCAATGCCAAGAGACAAGGTGCACAGGGCGGTGATGGTGAAACCAGGAGATCTTCGTAATTGCCGCACAGCATAGCGAACGTCCTGCCACAAACGCTCGAAAGGTCCCCACCCCCAGGATTCATGCGTTTGATCTTTGATCAAGGCTGTATTGCCAAATGCGCGCCGGGCGGCTACGCGCGCCTCTTCCGATCCCAGACCTCGTGCGCGCTGTTCCTCTTCTTCGAGTTCCAGGTCTGCTTCGAGTTCCCGCTCAAGGTCTTCATGCCGTTTCCTGATCTGCCACCATCTCATCTCGATTCACCTCCGTCCTTACCCATCCTCGCCAAGAACGCGCCGCGCATCATTCCATCCGCAATGCCTGCATCGGATCGAGCCGGGAGGCACTCCACGCTGGCACACAACAGGCAGCTGCGGCAACGGCAAATAGCACGATGGGAACGAGTATGAAAGTTGCAGCGTCAAACGGGCTGGTTCCATAAAGCATGGACTGCATCTGACGAGTTGCCCCAGCGCTCACCAACATGCCCAGCACCAGTCCGACCATGGCCGGACGAAGCCCATCGATCAGCATGGACTCAAGGACCTTTGTCCGCTGTGCGCCGAGCGCAAGCCGAATCCCGATCTCTCCGCGGCGTTGGGTCACCAGATAGGAGAGCACGCCATACAATCCCACGGCTGCCAGAAGCAAGGAGACGACCGCGAACGCCATCACCAACATCGCTTCAAGGCTTGCGTCGAGCGTGCTCTTGCCTAGAATCTGGTTCATCGTGAGGACGTCGCTGACTGCGAGATTCGGATCCATATTGGCAATGACCTTTTGAACGGGCAATGCGATGGTTAAAGGATCGGGTCCCGTGACAACGGCGAGCGAAACACCGTTTTGCTCACCACGGAAAAGGGGGAAATACATTGCAGGCTCGACGTCGGAAGCCACGGAAGTATGGACGTCTCCGACAATTCCCACGATCTCAAAATTGTGTGATGTGGAAGAGCTATCGATGTTGATGTGTTTCCCGATTGGATCTGTATGGGAAAGATACTTATGCACGAAGGATTGGCTGACAATTGCATGTTCGCTTCGCCCGAGGCGTTCATTCTGCTGAAAGAATCTGCCCTTGATCAACGGAATCTGCATTGCCTGGAAGTACCCGGGATCGACATCGGACACATCGGCGTCAAGCGACTGGCCAGCCGGCAGCGGCGGGTTCTCGGGAATGAAAAACCCCTCGTCCGAGAAATCTCCAGTGCCCGGCAGCCTATCGGTTAATGCTGCAACCTCGATCCCGGGCAAAGCGCGCACTCGTTCAAGGAGAGTATCGTAAAAGTGTGCCCGCTCGACCGGTGTCTTATAGGTGGCGTCCGGCAGAGAAATACCCATCGTCAGTAGATGGTCGGTGCGACAACCGAGATCGACCGAACGGAGGCGCTGATAGCTTTTCAGGAGGAGGCTCGCGCCCACGAGCAGCACGACGGTGAGAGAGACTTCAAGTGAAAGCAGCACACGCCTTGCTTGCGCGCCGGTATGTGCCGCGCCCTGAGAGCGTGTCGATTCTTGTAACGGCCCAAGAATCTGCCTTTCTTTGAACGTCAAAGCTGGAACCAGGCCGGCAAGCATGCCGCAGAAAAGTACCGTTCCTATTCCCGCTATGATGGCAAAGCTATCCAGATGAATTCCCTCCGCGCGCGGAATATCGGAATGCAGGGTAAGCAACCAGCGCACTGCTATCCATGCCAGGAATAGTCCCAGCAGGCCGCCAGCAGCACACAGTAACACGCTTTCTGCAATCTGCTCACGAATGAGCCTCCACCGACCACCGCCCAAAGCCGTGCGGATCGCTGCTTCTCTTCGCCGCGCAGCCGAGCGGGCTACGAGGAGATTTGCCACGTTCAGGCAACCGATCAGCAAGAGACATCCTGTAGCAGCGAAGAGCATCAGGAGCGCGGGTTTGATTTTGCCTACGCGCGACTCGAGCAACGGCACAACATGAGCTGCGGTGGAGACCCAGTTGCTGGGAAACTGCCTGTGAATCCCGGCCTGGATTGCACTCATCTCTGCCTGCGCCTGTAACACAGTAACGTTCGGTTTCAAACGTGCCAGAACCTGAAAGTTATGAGCGCCGTGCGATTGCATCCATTGTGTCGGCGTTTCGTGAAGAAAAGGAGTCCATACCTGCGCCGTAGCGTCAGGGAAATCCTGCCCTTCGGGCAACACACCGATCACTGTATAGGGTTTGGCATCCAGAAGGATGGTGCGACCCAGGATATTGGGATCGCCCTCATAACGTCTCTTCCATAATCCCCAACTCAGGACGACAGTCGCATTCGCTCCCTGTTGATCGTCATGCGCATCAAAAAATCTTCCCAGTGCGGGTTTTACACCAAGCAATCCGTATAGATTCCAACTTGCGGTAAGCGCGTCAATATGTTCAGGGAGCAGTCCGGCCGTTCCTGAGAGGTTGTAGCTGCTCAGGTTCCAGGCAACTGCCATCTGCTCGAAGCTGTGCTGCTGCTGGCGCCAGTCGAAAAAATCCGGGCCGGAGACGGCTGTATGATTACGCGTCGGGTCCTGAGCATCCGCGTCATAAATTCGGACCAGCCGCTCCTGGTCCGGGAACGGCAAGGGCTTCATCAGGACAGAATGGACAACGGTGAACATCGCCACGGTAGCGCCAATACCGAGACTCATCACCAGAACCACGGTCGCGGAAAAACCGGGCACCCGCAGGAGCGTGCGCAGCGCATAGCGCAGATCGCGCATCAGGGACTCAAGCCAACTCCACGACCAGATGGCATGTGTCTGCTCCCGAATGAGAGTGACATTGCCAAACGCGCGCCGCGCGGCATACCGAGCCTCGTCTGCCGACAGTCCTCTCTCGCGCTGCTCCTCTTCTTCCATTTCGAGGTCGGACTGCAGTTCTCGATCGAGATCCCTATCCCGTCTCCGGAAGTGCAACCAATTCATGTCAACTCTCCTCAGCAGCGGGCCACATGACGCGCGCTACAGCTTCGGCCATCTGTTTCCATTTCGACTCTTCGACCAGAAGTTGCTTTCTCCCTTGCTCGGTGAGCCGGTAGTACTTCAATTCCCGGTTTCTGTCCGGCGCCATCTCCCACTTGGAACTCACCCATCCTTTTCGCTCCAGCCGGTGCAACGCCGGATAGAGGGAGCCATGCTGCATCTGCAGAAAATCATTCGTGGTTCGCTGAATGTGCTTGCCGATGTGGCGGCCGTGCGCAGGTCCATAGAGAAGCGTCCGCAGGATCAGCATGTCCAGCGTGCCCTGAAGGAGATTCGCGTGCTGCTGTTGTTCTTTTCTGGTCATAGAAGACATTCGACTACTGATATTGCTGATAGTAGAACGTCGACTATCGATGGTCAAGCCAGAACCGGGGCATCTCGCAGGCTGATCCACAATAGACTAGAGGTGGGAGAATCGTGGGCCGACTCAGAGCAACGGGCGTCCACGGCCGGAGCAGAGGGCGCAATGGCGGGAGATCTCGGATGAACGTGAAGAGCCGGAGGACTGCGACGACAACGGTCGAAAGACTTCGACTCGAATCCAGCATGGCAAACATTGACGCCAGATCCACATCCATCGGCCAGGTCATTCCAAAGCCAGCGGTATTTTCTTCGGTCCAGCACATGCCGATGAACATGACTGTTCATCGGCCACCAGGAAGAACGTCCCATCCAAAACCAATTGTCGTCTCTTATTCGGCGCACCGCTCTGCCGATCGTCATGACTTCTCTTGACAAACTAGATGAGAAACGGAAGTATTGAAGTATCGTACCGGCAAAATACTATTCTCAAAAAAAGTCTTTTTGTAATAGTCTTTCATGCATCGCTAAGAAGTCCGAATACCGCGATCTCTTTCCTGGCGCTTTAGAACTGATGATTCTGCAGCGTTGAACAAACCATCTTCCTCGACGCTCCATCCGTTGCGTGCCAGTAATGCCGTCCGGGCAGCTGCCAATGCGGAAAAGTTTGCCATAGTTGTGCCGGTCACAAAGCCTGTGGCGGAAGCCTGCGGCAGGCCGAGCAGGTCTAAAATCCACTCCGACACAATTTCTTCAATCTTCGCCGCAACAGGGGACATTACGGAAAGAGCAGCATTTTGGTCCCAGATGCCTGCGAGCCAATTTGCTGCCACAGCAGCAGGAAGAGCGCTGCCGACCACAAAGCCGAAATAGCGCCCTCCGGTGGTCGCCACCGTAGCTGGTGAACCGATGTCATCCAGTAAAGCCAGGATTTCGGCGGAGTCAGACGGATTCTCCGGTAACGCACCACCCAAAGCTTCGAGCGCCGCTACATCCTTGGGGTGCGGCACAACTCGCCTTGTCCCCACGTCTGCAGCATACCGCGCCGATCGTAATGCCGTTTCTAGAAGCAAATCCTTCACTTCAACCTCCCTGCACCAACGTTATGAACTTAGTTTTGCTCCTTAGCAATTGCCCTTATTGTGTCGACCTGAAAGGAGTAACGTTCGCGACAGTCTTTCTAATAAAGTTCTCGCGTCGGAATTCAAGGGAAGATCGGAGTTGCTTGGCGGCCGATATTCTAGCAAGATGATAACCATCTTGCTCCGCCACGAAGGACGCCAAGTCGATGATACGCATTGGCTTTCTAGCCTAGGATGCAATGCGGAACGCTCAACCAGTTTTTCTGGTAATTCATCGAGCCGGCCTACGAACAACTGACGGCGGCTGCGAAACGCTTCCAAGATATCGTGCGACTGACAGGCATTGTGATTTGCATTCCACGTGCCCTCATTCATACCATCCCACGCCTGCAGCACTGCCGCACTCTCGATCAATTGATCCAAGCGTCCCGACATAAGTGGCTCGATACGATCGACAACCGCGCAACTATTGCCCAATTCGAGAGCGGCTGCGTATGCACACCTTCCGAACGGTGAATCTCTTGACACCTCAGTACATCGCGAGAAACGGCAACTCCCCCTCAACAGCTGCGCTGCACCTTTTGTGAGCCGCGATGCGGACGCTGCATCCTGCGCGAAGTCTGCCACAGCGGCAGAGGAACGCAGCACCTAGGAGAACTCTCGCTCGAAGAGAAGTCCGCGCACCAACGAGTCTTAGGAAGTTCCAGGCCTGACGGTGATGCCGCCAAAGACGGCGTCCAGCAACACCTCGACAAAGCGTTCGTTCAGCTTCCCATTCTTGTAGGGCACAAGCAGTCGGTGATAGATGGCACCGTAGAGCAAGTCCAGCACCACGTCCGTATCCAGATCGGGACGGATCTCTCCCCTGCGCATTCCCCGTCGCAGCAACTCTCTAGCAAGCTTTCGTCTGGGTTCCACCCAACGTGTCTCGATCGCCTCCCGCAGGGATTCTTCGACCTGGGCACGACCGATGAGGGCGCGCAAAATCTTTCCATTCCGGCCAGCGTAAAGCTTGGTCAACAGTTTCATGGAGACAGCAAAAGTTTCCCGCAAGGTTGACTGCTCCTCTATCGGAGCGGCCGCGTTTACCTGCGACAAGACAGCATCCATCAAAATGGAGGAAACATTCGGCCATCGCCTATAGATCGTCGTCTTTGCGACACCGGCGTAATCCGCAATGCCTTCGACTGTCACTGAATCAAGGCCACTTTGCTCTGCCAGTTCCAGGGACGCATCCAGGATGGCTTGTGTCGCCTTGCGTCCGCGGTTTTGAACATGTGGCGGATTGCTCTTGTTCTGGCCGTTGCTCATCGAGATGATCTTCGTCCGTGGAAACGACATTTTATTTCCCCTCTGCATTATCTCTTGCATCGCTCCGACATCGCTACGCATCGTATCGTTATGAGGTTAACCATGAATTCTTTAACATTGCCCTTCACTGGCAAAGTCGCAATCGTTACTGGCGCAGCCAGCGGGATTGGACTCGCCGTGACCGGGCTTTTTCTTGCACAGGGGGCCATGGTCGTTGCCGAGGACATCAATCCTGAAACCGAAAAACAATTTAAAGGAAACAAGAATGTCGCCGTTCTCATCGGCGACGCCGGTAAAGAAGAAACCGCGATCCGGGCCGTTCAACTCGCTCAGGACCGCTTTGGCACAGTCGACATCCTTGTGAACAACGCGGCTCGCATCGTCTATAAGCCCGTGACGGAGATGTCGCTGGAGGATTGGAACTCTATCCTCGAGGTGACGGCGACGGGCGCTTTTCTTCACTCGCGTGAGGCATTGAAAGCGATGATTCCGAACAAGAGTGGAGCGATCGTCAATCTTGGCTCCTACGCCTGTTTCCAGACCTTCCAGGGCATAAGCGCCTACGCCGCGGCGAAGGGTGCGCTGGCACAACTGACGCGAACGCTCGCCCTGGAGGCCATCGACCATGGGGTGCGCGTCAATGCCGTCGGCTCAGGAGATGTCGTCACCAACCTCCTCAACACCTTCCGTGAGGATGGTCGCCAGTTCCTTGAGAAACACGGAAAGGGCGCACCGATCAAGCGGGCCGCTCAACCCGAAGAGATCGCGGAGGTCGT
>JAATFH010000030.1 GCA_015655315.1 Terriglobales bacterium | reverse complement strand
GTGGGAATCGTCAGAGAATTCAGTGACTGGTAGATGAGCCGCTTGTCCTGCGTGAAATCTGAGAGGATCTGCGTGTGCATGTCGTAGGTCACGACAGCGATGTAATCATCCGCTTTCAGCTGCTGGGCAAACGTATAAGCCGCGTTTCTCATGTCATAGATGAACGCGTAACTGTTCGCCGCGAATTCGACGAGCAGAACAGCCGTAATCGGCGCCTGGATGCGCTGGAAGCTCGTGATGTCCTGCGCCACGCCGTCTTCGTACACCTTGAAGTTGTCCTTCTGCAGGTTCGGCACGAACTGATGTGTCTTCTCGAGGATCACGCCCACATCCACGTTGACGACAGGAACATCGACGCGTAGCGAAAAATTCTGCAGCCCCGGAGGGTTCTTGACCTTCGGCTCGGGCGGCGGTGGAGGCGGGGGCGCGGTCTCCGATTCTTTCTTCTTGGGAATCGCGATAGAGCCGCTATCCCCTCCGGGGCCTCCAGCATCGGGCGAGGCCTGGTCCTGTGGCTGCTGCCCCTGCTGATTCGGCTGGGTTTGCTGCTGCTGGCTCTGGGGAGGCTGTTGCTGCTGTGCGGGAGCGGCGCTCTGGCAGAACACCAGGGACAACAGGGCCATCGAAGCGAAAATCTGGCGGATTCGGGATACGGACAGCGAGATCATCATGCGTGGATTCATTGTGGAACTTCGAGGTGTCCTCGTGCAAGAGCCGCGTGGAACTAAGGTTTCGTCTCCGCAGAGGCAAAAATGCTCTACTCTGTAGACGTGAGTATCCGCATAAAGGACATCGGCTGGCTTATTTTGTTTGGCGCTTCGACTCTTCTGGCACAAACGGTCGCCACTACAGCCGGGTCCCTGCCCGCAACTCCGCCACCGTCTATCTCTGCGGGCATCTATCCGCTTGATCAGGTGCACCGCGGCCAGCACGGGGTAGCCTATACGGTCTTTGAGGGCGTTCTGCCTGAGCCGATGGGCGTGCAGATTCTAGGTCTGCTCCACAATGCCCTGGGCCCCGGACAGGACATGATCCTTGTGCGCCTCGAAGGCACCAAGCCGGAATACACCGGCGTGGTTGCCGGCATGAGCGGCAGCCCGGTTTACATCGACGGCAAGCTGCTGGGAGCCATCAGCTATCGCATCGGCGCCTTCAGCAAAGAACCGATTGCCGGAATTACTCCCATAGGCCAGATGCTGGAGGTTGCGCGTGAAAGCACGGACCTGATCGCCGCCAACAGCAACCCTCCTTCATTCCGTCCGGCCGCCAGCGCGAAAGATGCAGCCTCCTTTCTGAATGCACATCAGGACACGGTCGAAACCAGCGCCATTCGCCCCATGGATCTGCCTCTGGTCTTCAACGGCTTCAACCCCGAGGCGCTCGACTTGTGGAAGGAGCACACACAAGCGCTCGGCCTTTCCGCTGTTGCCGGGATCGGCGGCTCATCGAGCGGTGAGAAACAGCCCGAGCCAATCGTGCCAGGCTCCGCCGTCAGCGCCTTGCTGATGCGCGGCGATCTTGAAATTGCGGCAACCTGCACGGTGACCTACGTCGATCCGAAACAGCTTCTCGCCTGCGGGCATCCGATCACGCAGTTCGGCCCCGTCTCCATGCCGATGACGAAAGCGCAGGTTGTAGCGACGCTCCCTTCGCCGTTGAACGCATTCAAGATCGTCAACACAACCGAGACTGTCGGCTCCTTCACCGAAGACCGCGAGTCGGCGACTCGCGGCGCGTTTGGCCTGCAGGCAAAAATGATTCCGGTGACGGTGAATATTACAGGCGAGCGCAGTCCACGCGCGCTGCACATCGAGGTGGTGGACCAGCCGCAGATCACGCCGTCCGCCGTCATGGTTGCCGTCTTTCAGGCGCTCATGCAGCGCAATACCTTCACCGCGGAAACCAGCTATCGCGTTCGCAGCACTGTCAACGTGTCCGGCTTCCCTGCTGTGCATTTCGGCGGCCTTGCGGCTCCGAGCGAAATGGCTCCCGCGAATCTGCTGGCTGCGCTGATGGTAGGCGAGCGTTTCTCGCGCCTCTACGACAATGCGGCACGGCAGACACCGATCAGTAGCGTCGAGATCGAAGTCGAAGCCATCCCGAAACATCTGGCCGCGCAGCTTGAGAGCGCGCAGAGCACCGCGCCGATCGTGCATCCCGGAGAAACGATCACCATCGAAGCGACCATACGCCCCTGGCGCGGAGAGGTGCGGAATGTACGCATCCCGGTTACGCTGCCAAATGTCCTGGGCGAGGGGCAGGTGCGTCTGCTGGTGAGCGACGGCAGGACGCTCGATCGCATCACGCAGACATCCCACTTCGGCAGCCAGAACCTTGACGTGGCCGAAACCATCGAGCAGATGAATAACCTGCATGAGAACGACCGCCTGTACATTACCCTGCTGCAGCCATCGCCGCAGGCCGTGCTCGATGGCCGCACCCTGGCAACCGTGCCCATGTCGATGGCGAATGTTCTCGAACCGCTCCGCCAGAATCAGAAGCTTACGCTCAACGGCGAATCGGCGGTGCCGATGGCATCCGTTGCCATTAACAGCCTGCTCAGCGGCCAGCAGGTATTGACGTTGCGCGTCGAGTAACGCGCCCGGTTCGAGATCGACGCAACCAGCTACCTGCGGTCTTCTCCATTCGAGACCCGGCGAAATGCTTTGTCCGGCCTGGAATATTCCGCGTCCTCTTCGGAGACAACCTGATACCGGTTTCCTCCTGAATACTTGGCCCGATACATGGCAATATCGGCGGCCCGCCAGAGCTGCGCGCCTTCCCTCCCGTGATCGGGATAAAGGGCAACGCCGATACTGGCGGAGAGCTGCATATCCAAGGCCCCGATGATGAAATGCCGTCGAAACTCTGTCAGCAGATCGCAGGCCACCTTCTCCGCATCCGCATCGTGCAGGAGCTCGCCGATCACAACGGTAAATTCCTCTCCCCCGGTCCGGGCAACCGTATCGGACTCGCGCAGACGCTTCGTCAGCCTGATTGCGATCTCCTGCAGACAGGCATCGCCGGTAGCATGACCGTAGTTATCGTTGATCTGCTTGAAGCGGTCCAGATCGATGCACAGGACCGCGGCCTTGTGGTTATAGCGCGCCGCGTTCTCCAGCGTATGGCGCATGCGCTGTTCCAGAAGTAAACGATTCGGCAGGTTAGTCAGTGAATCGTGATGGGCCTGGTGCACGAGTTGTTCATGCAGCCGCTCGCGATCGGTTACATCCTGTATCAGGGACAGGCGCGCATCGCAGCCTTCGAACTCGATCGGATGCGACGCGATCTCAGCCTGAAATTCGCTGCCGTTTTTTCGCCGCTGCGTCCAGGGGCCTGTCACTTTGACGGAAGTATGTGTGTCGGCCAGCAAACGCTCGACTCCAGCCAGAGCCGCCACATCGTGAAGGTCACCGATCTTCATTTTTAGAAATTCCTGCCGCTCATATCCATATTCGTGCAGAGCCGAATCGTTGACGCGCAGAAAGGCGAGAGACCTGGCGTCGTAAATGAACATCGGGTGCGGATTGCTGTCGAATAACACACGGTACTGCTCGCTCTGCCAGTTCGCCGAGTAAATCTGATTCTCCAGTAATGTCAAAATCATGCCGAATGCGACAAAATACTTCGGGATATTCCAGAATTCCCCCGGAACATGCAATTGGGGAAGAAGTACGGACGCTGTGAGCGCGACGGGAAAAACCGCAGCCCATGCCACCAGTCCCGCCGATGCGGTAATCACTCCCCCTGAAAAACGGCGAAAGTCATTCCAGAACAGAACCGCATTGACCAGAAACAACTGGGTAAGTATGGCGTAGATACCGAGGTCCGCCTGCCGTTCGCTGATGAGCCAGAGCAGCCACGCGCCGCAAACGACCGCGGCAAGATTACTTGTTCGCCAGACGAGAGGACTGCTGCGGTAAAGGCGCCAGCCTATCCATACGGCCGCGGCCTCCCCGGCAAGAGCAAAACAGAAGAGCGGCCATCTCTCCGCGAAACCAAAGATGACCAGAAAAAGATAAATCAGCGGCAGAAGACCGATTACAGTCGCCACCAAAATCAGGTCTTTACGTTTCAGGGTAAAGACAGACGAACTGAGGGCAAAGCAGACGCCTGCCATCACAAGTCCGCTCAAGCCCAGCGCGTCCTGCAATTGCGTCCAGAACAGTCTGGATGGCTGGGGCAACAGGACGGCAAAATGAGCCAGAACGAACAGCCAGCCGACGATCCAGTAACGCAGACGGCGCGATGCCCGCTTCCGGTAGATAGCTGCGAAGAGCAGCACCAGAAGACCCAGGATCAGGATATCGAGCAGCCTGTCTTGCATTGTGGTTTCCCTCTACCTCACCATCGGCGGCTTCTATCTGGGGATGAAGAAAATCGCAGAATACCCCGAAAACGAGAGGGGGAAATGGCCACAAGGAACGAGAGACGACCGCTTGGATAGCAGTTCTAAGGGAACTTGTACATCACTGAACATCAAGTACTTCAATGACTTACTGCGATCTATGCTTCATGGTGGGCAGTGAGGGACTCGAACCCCCGACATCCTGCTTGTAAGGCAGGCGCTCTAACCAACTGAGCTAACCGCCCACTAACTCCCAGTTCTACCAAGGCCAGAACCGATGCTTTGATTTTAGCAGCAAAGTTATAGCAGCCGATCTCCCAATTCTTGAGATAGATACCCCGCTGATACACTGACCGCTGTGCGCCGCCTGATTGTGAATGCAGACGACTTCGGACTGACCCCGGGAGTGAACCAGGCGGTTATGGAGCTGAACCGTGCCAGCGCCCTCTCGTCGGCGACGCTCATGGCGATGTCGGCGCAATTCGAACAGGCAGTTTCATTTGCCGGCCAACTGCCGGGGCTCGGCGTCGGCTGCCATGTAGTTCTGGTGGATGGAGCGCCAGCCCTGCCTGCATCGAAAAGTCCTTCGCTGAGGGGCACGCCAGGACAAAATCAAT
>JAATFH010000527.1 GCA_015655315.1 Terriglobales bacterium | reverse complement strand
TGGCATCGGCGCAGGTAAGCAATGGCGATCCGGCGCGGCGCATCTCCTTCTTCAGTAGCCAGGGCGCGGTGTTCTCGCTTTCCGACTTGAGGGAGTTGGAACAGACAAGTTCGCCGAAGTCGGCGGTCTGGTGCGCGGGCGTCGAGCGCACGGGGCGCATTTCGTAGAGGTCTACATCGACGCCAGCACGTGCGGCGACAAGCGCAGCTTCCGGACCAGCGAGTCCGCCGCCGATGACGCGAATGCGGCTCAAGCGGTCACCTCACTGGGAGCAGCCAAAGTCTTGATTGCGTCGCCGGTCATGCGCATGCGACGCCAGTCGGGCAGCATTGTGGCTCCGATGGATTGATAGAAGTGGATGGCGGGATGGTTCCATTCGAGCACATCCCACTGCAGGCGGGCACAGCCGCGCTTTACGGCGGCGGCTGCTACGTGGTTGAGCAGCGCCTTGCCGATGCCTTTGCCGCGAAATTCGGGGAGTACGAAGAGGTCTTCAAGATGCAGGCTCGGGCCTTGCCACGTCGAATAGATCGGGAAATAAAGCGCGAAACCCGCGGCCTTGCCGTCTTCTTCGGCGATAAGGCATTCGTAATAAGGATTGGGCCCGAAGCCGTCGCGCAGCAGCTGCTCTTCGGTGATCTCGACGGAGTGCGGCTCGCGTTCGTACTCGGCGAGTGCGCGGACGAGCGTGTGCATAAGCGGTATGTCGGCTGCGGTGGCTGGGCGGATGCTGGTCATGGAGTCTGTCCCTATTTTACGGTGCCGAAGGCCGCAAAACGCATTGCCATTGCAGCGCGACGCGAGTTGCCGTAACCTCATGGCACGCATGAAGAAACTTTCTGCCGCTGATGCCCTTGGGCCCGCTTTCCGGCGTACACGTGAAGTGATGGCCGCGCCGTTCCGGCTGGGATTCTTTCTGAAGATCGCCCTGGTTGCTGCTCTGACGCAGCCGGGCTTTTATTCCGTCATCTTTTCCTATCCGCTGCAGGGTGCTCAGATGGCGGGGGGAGCGGCGATCCGTCGGCCCGGGCACTTCAATTTCGCTCCTGCCGATCCCACGTCGATACCTCTTGGGGTCGGTGCGATGGCGGGCGGACCCAGAGGCGCTGCCGTTTTCATCGTATTTGCTATCGTGCTCCTCATTGGCCTGCTGGTCTGGGCTCTGTCGGGCTATGTCTTCTGCCGCCTGCGTTTCACGCTCTTCGATCTGGTGGTTTACCGGCAACGCCGGGTGCGCCAGGCGTGGGCGAAGTATGGGCGGCAGACGTGGCGCTATTTTGGCGTGGTGCTGCTGGCGTCGCTGGCCTTTCTGATTCTGCTGGCTGTGACTGCTGGGCCATTCTTCGTACAGATGCTGAAGACGGCGATCCGCATCGGCGCGCAGGGCTCGAATGCGAATCCCATGCCGATGCTGGGCTCGATGCTTCCGCTCATCGGCATCGGCCTTCTGCTGGGGCTGGTGTGGATGGTGGTGGACGCCATCCTGCAGGATTTTGTGCTGCCTCCCATTGCCGTTGAAGATGCATCCATTGAGGGAGCCTTTGGCAGGTTTACGGCATTGCTTCGGGCTGATTTCGGATCGGTGGTGGGTTTCCTGCTGCTGCGATTTATTGTGGCGCTGGGCATCAGCTGGATGCTGATGATCGTAGTCTTCATCGGGCTTGCTGTGGGCGGCATGGCCGGACTGGCTGTGGGTTTCGGGTTGTACAGTGCGATGTGGCATGGCGGAATCGGCATGCAGGCGGTCTTCATCGCGATCGTGGCGGGGATGGCGCTGGTGCTGCTCGCCATCTACCTGGTAGCCATTGTCGCTGTCTATGGGACGACAGCAGTCTTCAAGCAATCGTATGCAGCGTATTTCTTTGGTTCGCGCTACCGGGAGCTGGGAGATTTGCTGGAGCCGCCGAACGACGATCTGGTTGGCGTCAGGATCGAGCCGCCTTTAACACCGCTGCCTTCGCTGAATGAGCCGCCGCCTGTCTGGTGACCTGTAACTTGCCGCCTGGCGCTCCAGAACATGAAGCGTCATCCTCAGGGGCAGAATGACTCCGGTTTTGACCGGAAATGAACAGGTTCGTCCGGATTCGGACAGGATAGGCTTTTCGCGCAAGACGGGTGAACGTCTGAACTAACTCGTTTTCAGAAACATACACGCCCTGTTTACATTGGCCACTGATGTGCGGATGATTCTGCGGAGAGGTGTCGGTATGGCTTTCTTCGAGGATTTGCGTTTTGCGCTGCGGCAACTGAGCAAGTCGCCGGGGTTTGCATTGACTGCGATTGTGACGCTCTCTCTCGGCATCGGTGCAAACACGGCCATTTTCAGTGTGATTCATGCAGTGCTGCTGCATCCTTCGGGCGTGGATGCGCCAGAACGAGTCGGCATCATGCGGA
>JAATFH010000557.1 GCA_015655315.1 Terriglobales bacterium | reverse complement strand
TAGGCCGAAGACGAGGCAGCATAGACCACGCGCTTGACGGCGTCGGCGCGTGCGCCTTCGAGCAGATTGAAGGTGCCATCGATATTCGCCGTATGGCTGGTGCGCGGATCTTTCACCGAACGCGGGACGGAAGGCAAAGCGGCCTGATGCAGGATGTAATCGACGCCTTCGCAGGCGCGAGTGATTTCATCCGCGTTACGCAAATCGCCTTGAATGAACTCCATGCGATCCAGAATGCCGGCGAGGTTCTCCTTGCGGCCTGTTTCAAAATTATCGAAGCCGCGAACTGTTTCTCCGCGCTCTACAAGCGCCTGGCTGATCCAGGAGCCGAGAAATCCGGCGCAGCCGGTTACAAGATAACGAGCCATGTCTCCTCTATGGTAGCTGTAATGGAGGAGGCTGCGTAAGTGGCGCAGAATCAGGCATACTGGAGATACATGCAAGGCCTTACACCATTCAGACTGGCACCTTATTTTCGAACCCGCATCTGGGGGTTCAATGACCTTTCACCATGGTTCGATTACAAGACGGACGGCGAGCCGATTGGAGAAGTGTGGCTCACCGGCGAAATGTGCACAGCAGAGACCGGATCGCTGAAGGGATTGTCGCTTAAGGAAATCACCTCCGCGCACGGAGATGCCCTGATGGGCAGCGGACGAGCGGGGGAAGAGTTTCCGCTGCTGGTCAAAATACTTTTCCCGAAAGAAAAGCTCAGCGTACAAGTGCATCCCGATGACGCTTTAGCGCAGAAATATGGCGAGCCGCGCGGCAAGACCGAGTGCTGGTATGCGCTTGACGCGCAGCCGGGCGCGGAAGTAGCGCTGGGCATCAAACCAGGCACGCAGCCGGAGCAGGTACGCGTGGCGATTCAGAAATCACGCCTGGAGGATTTGCTCGACATGGTGCCGGTGCGGAAGGGCGACATGATTTTCGTCGATGCCGGCACGGTCCATGCGATTGGACCCGGCTCGGTTCTGCTGGAGACGCAGCAGACGAGCGATCTGACGTATCGGATGTACGATTATGGGCGTCCGCGCGAGCTGCATCTGGAAAAGTCATTGGAAGCGATGCGCCTTACAACCGGTGCGGGAAAAATGACACCAAAGAATGTGGATGGGCATTCGATTCTGATCGATCAGAAATATTTTCGAGTGGAACGGTGGAAAGAGGCTTTACCTTCTGCGGAAAATGCAGCGGCAGATGTGGTCCAGCTCTTCTTTGTAGCGGAAGGTAAATTGAAGGTCGAAGGTCAGGGTTTCGAGCAGTTTTCGCTGGATCGCTACCAAATCGCTGTGATTCCCGCAGGGGCACGCGATTGGAAGGTTACCGCGGAGACGACTGCCGAAGTAATTCGTATTCTTCCTCATTTAGCCTGAGCGTTTCGACTAAAAAACGGAGGTCCATGTCCAACACAATCGATTTTCGGCCAATCATTCTGGCCGGGGGCAGCGGGACGCGTTTCTGGCCGCGCAGCCGCAGGGCTCGCGCCAAGCAGGTGCTGGCGCTGGATGGCGAGCGTACGATGATTCAGCGTACCGTGGACCGGCTGATGCCGTTGGCCAAGCGAGATGACTTCTGGGTAATCACCAACGATCTGCTCTCGCCCGCGATTTGCGGACAGCTCGATGTCGTTCCCAATGAGCAGGTGGTGTGCGAGCCGGCCGCTCGCAACACAGCTCCCGCTGCCGGACTGGCCGCCTTCGTGATCGAGAAGATCAATCCGAATGCGGTGCTGGGTATGTTTCCTGCAGACCATGTGATCGCAGATGAAGCGGCGTTTCTCGCCGTGCTGGAACACGGCATAAAAATCGCCGCTGCCGGCGAGAACATCGTCGTTCTGGGGGTTACTCCCACGCGTCCGGAAACCGGCTACGGATATGTTGAAACGGGAAGAGCTCTGGACGACGGTTCGTTGCGCGTGCGTCGTTTTACCGAGAAGCCGAACCAGGAGCGGGCAGAGGAGTTTGTCGCAGCCGGGAACTATCACTGGAACAGCGGCATTTTTATCTGGACTGCGCGCACTTTGGCGAATGCGATCCGCGAGCACCTTTCCGAGACTGCACCGATTCTGGAGGAGATTGCCGCAGCGTATGGCACGCCGGAATTTCGCAGCGTACTGGAACGGCTCTACCCGCAATGCGAAAACATCAGCGTGGACTACGCGGTATTGGAACCGCGCTCCGCCAAGGGCGAATACCATTCCAATCTGTATTGCCTGCCGGCGAACTTTGGCTGGAATGATCTTGGCTCCTGGGCCGCGTTGTATGAGCATCAGCTGGAACAGGCAAACCTTGCGGACAAGTATGAAAATGTAACTGAGAGCGCGGGGAGTCTCTCGCTCGATGGACATGGCAATTATGTCTACAGCCCGGGCAAATTCGTCGCGCTCGTGGGCGTGAAAGACCTGGTGGTGGTGGAGACGGACGATGCCATTCTTATTACCACGCGTCAGCACTCTCAGGACGTAGGCAAAATCGTGAAGCAACTCGCAGCCAATGGGCGCGAAGAACTGATCTGAAAAATTCCGGAGCGGAAGCAAGCCAACGCATGGGAAACACGACTGCGATTAAATTTGGAACAGATGGCTGGCGGGGAGTCATCGCCGATGACTTTACCTTTGACAATGTGCGTACTGCGGCAACCGCTATCGGCGTCTATGTGCTGTCGAAGAAAGATCCCGGAGAGGGCGTGTGCATCGGGTATGACACTCGCTTCGAATCGGAAGCCTTTGCGCGGGCTGTGGCTGAAGTCCTGTCGGTAGCCGGTATTCCGGTGAAGATAGCGGATCGCATTACTCCGACACCGGCACTTTCTTACGGAGTGCGGGCGCATGGCGCCGTGGGTGGCGTGATGATTACGTCCAGCCACAATCCTTACCAATGGAACGGCGTGAAGTACAAGGCATATTACGGCGGCTCAGGGAAGCCGTCGATCATGGCCGGGATCGAGAGTTATCTGGGAAGGCCGCTGCCGAAGGCAGTGAGCCCGACAAAGGTTGAGACGGTCGATTTCCAGACGCCGTATGTCGAGGCAATTTCGCAGTTTGCCGATCTCGATCTCATCGCCAGATCAGGGTTGAAGTTCGGCATCGACTGCATGTACGGCGCTGGGCGCGGTGTGCTGGCAGGGATATTTTCAAAGATCGGCGTCGACTTTGTAGAGATTCGGGCGAATATCGATCCGCTCTTTGGCGGAATCAATCCGGAGCCGATCGAGCCGCATATTCGCGCCATGCAGGACACTGTTGTTGCGGAGAAATGCCAGGCCGGTCTTATAACAGATGGCGATGCTGACCGCATCGGCGCAGTGGATGAGCATGGCAACTTTGTCGATCCGCATAAGATTTTCTCGATTCTGTTGCAATGGTTGCTGGAGCGCAAAAAATGGCCGGGTGATGTGACGCGCGCCTTCAACACGACGAAGATGCTGGACCGCATCTGCGCGAAGTATGGGCG
>JAATFH010000457.1 GCA_015655315.1 Terriglobales bacterium | reverse complement strand
CAATGCTGAGCGTCTATGTCCCGCCTTCTCTCGTATTGCTCATTGTCATCTTGGCGTGAGCACTGGTTGTCGGTTTTGCCTTTATTTTTTATGGTTTTGGATCGCCCTTCTCCGACCCGCTGGGGCGTACCGTCGGTTTGCGCTCCGATATGTATGTGAGCGGAACGACGCTCTTTACGCTGGGTCTGGGCGATGTGGTGCCACGCCGGTACATCATTCGCGATCTGGTGATTCTGGAAGCGGGTATGGGGCTCGGCTTTGTCGCTATGGTCATCGGGTATTTTCCGGTGCTCTACGGTGCATTTTCGCGGCGTGAAGTCAGCATCTCGCTGCTCGACGCGCGTGCGGGCTCACCGCCTACAGCGGTAGAACTTCTCCATCGCCATTCTTTTGACGGGGGCAACGCCGCGTTGATTCTTTTGCTGGAGGAGTGGGAGCGCTGGTCGGCAGAATTGCTGGAAAGCCATATTTTCCTATCCGCTGCTCTGCTATTTCCGTTCCCAACACACGCACCAGAGCTGGCTCAGTGCGCTCACTGCCGTACTCGATACCTGCGCTCTGCTCATCTCCGGTGTACAGGAATTGCCTGCGCGTCAGGCTCAGCTTACGTTCGCCATGGCGCGGCATGCGCTTGTCGATCTGGCGCAGGTCTTCTCTCTGCCTCCGGTAAAGGATATGCCTGACCGCTTGTCGGAGAAACAGTTTCACCTGGTTTACGACCAGATGTGCCAGTCAGGAGTAAGGCTTTGCCAGGACGCGCATTCTTCGGCCCGTCTGCGGCAGATGCGCCAACTCTATGAGGGGTATGCGGAAGCTTTGAGACGCTACCTCTGCATGCCTCTGCCGCCGTGGGTGACCGAGCATCCGCATAAGGACAACTGGCTTTCCGTCGCCCGTCTTCGAGCCCAGGCAGAAGCAGGCGCTTCTCCGGAAACCGTCCCGGATGATGCACGCGCACTGCTCTTTGACGAAGAGCACCACGCGTTTTAAGGAGAAAACTTCAGATCTGCGGCTATGTTTTATGTATGCGCAGATCCAAGCCGCGTTCAAAGGGAATGAGATTTGACCCCCGGGGATGTTCCACCGAAGATTCGTGAAAACGAATAGCGGCTCGACACAACGACCGGAACCAGAGGAAACAGATTAAATACAAACTACCAACGGATAAGAGAAGCACCAACATCGCAGAACTCCGGCGGAAAAAATGAAACAAAAGAAGGCTAAAACCTTTCATTTATTCCGCGAAGATGTTACTCCATCATTAAAACGATTGACTAGGGTCCATGAAAACAATTTCCCTGTTTACGAAGAAAAAGGGAATATATCTACAGCGAAATAAAAACGGAGGCCAAAGCCTCCGTTTTTAGGTTTTATGAAGAAGTTCAACCTGAAATTATGCTGTGACCGGTTCCAGCAGGCGAGCCCAGCGGCGTTCGGGCCGCTCTTCGTGGGCATTCTTATGATAGGCGTACCCCGTGATCAAAGGCAGCGCCATGGTGGCCTCGCTGTAGACCATTTGCTCGAAAGTCGTATCCACCTTGCCCCAGGAACTGGCTTCCTTCAACGTGCTGGAAGAAAGAGCACCGTCGCGAACGTCGGCGACCGTGATCTGGATGGCGTACTTGTGCATGGGAGCTTCGGTGCCGAGAATGTCGGCGGCTACCACGATGTCCTGCGCGAAGTTCTTCGGCACGCCGCCGCCGATCATCAGCAGGCCGGTAGTGGGGTTGGCGATCTTGAGCTGCGTGATCTCGTAGAAGTCCTTGGCCGAATCGATCGAAACCTTGGGCTTGTCCTGACGCTTGTGCTGGTGCGCGACGAGGCCGAACCCAGCCGAGCAATCGCTGAAAGCGGGACAGAAAATCGGCACGTCCTTCTGGTAGGCCGCGTAGACGATAGAATCCACGCCACCTTTTGCCGGCGTCTTGCCGTTGGCTTCAAGGTACGCACCCATGGCGCGGATGAACTCACGCGAGCTGTAGGGGCGCGGGTCGAGGGAATCGGCGATCTTTTCCGTGGTCGCATCGCAGATGCGCAGCTCTTCCTCGTCGATGAGCGTGTCGTAGATACGGTCGATCATCAGCTCTCGCAGCATTCCATCTTCGGTGCCCTGCTTGAGGATATCGTCGGCGATCCAGTGCTTATAGCCGAGTCCTTCGAAGAAGTCCTGATCGACGATGTTCGCGCCGGTTGAAACCACGGCGTCGACCATGTTGTTGCGGATCAGGTCGATGAAAATCTGCTTCAGCCCGGCGCTGATGAGCGAACCGGCGAGGCAGAGAATGACACCGCAATCCTTGTCGCGGAGCATGCGTTCGTAGATCGAAGCTGCCCGGTTGAGGTCACGGGAGCTGTAGGCCATGTGCTCCATGGCATCGACCAGCGCAACGACATTGTGCTGCTTGATGTCGATGTGCTGGATAGGATTGATGAGAAGTTCCTGTTTCGTAGGCATAGCCATTCCAGAATATCAACAAAAGCCGCGCCATTGCAGGCGATTTGTGTTAATTTCCGACGGCGAAAATAGCGAATTGAAGGCGAAGAAATGCAGCTGGACTGTGCGCTTTTTAACGCCGTCCTTCGCGCTTCTGTGCCACAACCAGACCGCGGGGAGTGGGTAGCAGCACGACGGACAGCAGTCCTTCGGCTTCCATCTTCAGCGCTGCTTCGCGCACGATTTTCAAATGAGAGCTGGCATCGTGCATCAGGATGAGTCCCTGCGGATTGATCTGCGGCAGGAAACGCTTCACCTCCGGCTCGCGAATGGGCATGTCGCTGTCGCTGAAGAGAAGATCAATTACCCCGTCGATTTTCATCTCCAGGCTGGATTCGTTGCGCAGTTCAATCCACTCGGAAAGTCCGGAGGCGGCAATCTTTTCCTGTGCTTTCGCGAAGACGACTGGATCGAGCTCGCAGCTGATGATTTTGCCAAAGCCGTTCCGCTTCAGCCCCTCGGCAATCCATAGCGTGCTGACGCCAAGAAATGCTCCCGTTTCGACGACCAGCTCCGGCTTGACGGTGGTGATCAGTGTGCGAAGAAATTCCAGCACTTCTACTTCCGCTGTCATCGAGTCATACATGCTCCAGCGTTCCGGGTGCGGACACTCCGGTGTGGCGCGATGATACTCAGGCAGGAGCGCGCCCGCCGCACGCTCCGCCTGCATCATGACCTTGTGTTCCTGTTTCAGTTTCTTTTTACGAAAAAGCATTTCTTTGATGATAAATGCGGAGAGGTTTGGGGCCTTTTTGTCGCGGCCGATTTACAGCGGCGATAAAGTCTCCGTTTATACTCGCTGGTGATGAATATTCATAGCTCTGTTCTGTTGCGCCGTGCTGCGGTTGCTGTACTTCTACCTTTGCTCGCTGTGCCGTCGTCGTTCGGATGGGGAAACGAAGGGCATCGCATGATCAATAAACTGGCAGCGCAGAGCCTGCCAGCCGATGTGCCTGCCTTCATGCATACGCAGGCTGCCGTCGATGAGATCGAATATCTTGGGCCCGAACCTGACCGATGGAGAGGACTGGCGGAGCCGGAACTGAATGCGGCTCAGGCTCCGGATCACTTCATTGATTTTGAATTGGCGGATGTGATCCAGCCGCTGCCACGCCGTCGCTATGAGTTCATCGCTGCGGCCTACGCCGCCAGCCTCACGCATCCGGCGCAGGCGAGCAGCCTGCAGCCCGAGCATATTGGATTCCAGCCGTACATCACGAACGAAGTATGGGAGCGGCTTAAGGCCGCCATGCGCGAGTACCGCAGTCTGAGCTCAAAACAACAGGATACGAAGCCGGTTGAGGCCGCGATTCTGTTCTATGCCGGATGGCTTGGCCATTATGTCGGCGATGGCTCGCAGCCTTTGCACACAACTGTGAATTACAACGGCTGGGTGAACAAGGAGAATCCCAACGGATATACGACCGAGCACAAAATCCATTGGCAGTTTGAGGGCGTGTACGTCGCGGCTAACATTAAAGAGTCCGACGTGAAGCCGTTGGTAGCGGCAGTGCATCCGGTTGCCGATGAGTTCGACGACTACATGACATATCTGCGGCACTCCAACACTTTTGTCGAGCGCGTCTATCAATTGGATAAGGCGCACGGCTTTGAAGGCGCGGGTACTCCGGAAGCGAAGCAGTTTACCGCTGAGCGTCTCGCCGCAGGCGCGAGCATGCTGCGAGATCTGATCTATTCAGCGTGGATTGAGAGCGCGAAGCCGGTTCCTGAGCGCCACTACGAATAAGTCGAAACCGGCCACAAAATCAGGCCGCTTATCACGAGTGACCGGCGAACCCGTCCATCACATACATGTCATGCGCGGCGAGGAGCTGCCTCTTTCGCAGCGCGCTCAAAACCTGCTCGACTGACCAGTCGAAAGACGATGTCCCGTCGACAACGAGATCGGCGTATTGCGCCGATGGCCCCACAAATTGCTCCGCCATGGGGCGCACTGTTTCCGCATAGTGCTTTGCCACCGATTCCGCTGTGCGTCCCCGGCCCTGCACATCGCGTGTAAGACGGCGCTGGTAACAGACTTCATCCGGAGTATCGACATACACGCTGAGGTGATAGAGCCGCCGCAAAGCTTCGTAATGCAGCGCGAGAATTCCGTCCACTATCAGGAAATGCGGCTCGTAAATGGACACAAATGCGCCGGGAATGCGCGTGTGCGCGGAAAAGTCGTATTGCGGGAGCGCGATGCTGTGTCCTGAGGCAAGCTGGCCGATGTGCGCAACGAGCAGATCGGATTCTAGCGCGTCAGGATGGTCGAAGTTCTGACGACATCGTTCTTCGTAGGTGAGCCGGCTTAGGTCGCGATAGTAGTTATCCAGATGGAAATGGGTGCCTTCCAGTTCGCGCGCCAACTCCTGCGCCAGCGATGTCTTGCCTGAGCCGGAATAACCGGCGATACCGATGACGACGGGGCCGTGGTTGTCTCCATTCATGCGCGGCTGGATTCCTTTTGTATCGCCGGTATCAGGGCGGTAAGCAACTGCGTAAATCTTGCTGCCACGCGACGTCCTGTCTCCATGACTTCCTCATGGCTGAGTAGTTCCCGTTGAATGCCTGCGGCTAGGTTTGTTACGCAGGAGATGCCCAGAACTTCCATCCCCATCTGCCGCGCTGCGATGACTTCCTGCACGGTCGACATGCCGACGAGATCGGCCCCCAGCGCATGAAAAGCGCGAATTTCGGCCGGAGTTTCAAAGCTCGGCCCGAGCACGCAGAGATAAACGCCCTCGCCAAGATAGAACCCTTCTCGCTCAGCAGTTGTCTCAGCCAGAATGCGTAATCGCTTCGAATATGCCTCGGTCATATCGAAGAAGCGTGGCCCGAAGCGCTCGTCATGTTCTCCTACGATCGGATTGCGTCCCGTGAAATTAATGTGGTCGGAAAGCAATACGAGATCGCCCTGCTGCAGACCCGGACGGATGCCTCCGGCGGCGTTCGTCACGATCAGCCTCTCAACGCCGAGCAACTTTAGCACGCGAATAGGAAAGGTAACTTCCTGCGATGTGTATCCCTCATAGGCGTGAACACGCCCCTGCATGACTGCCACGGCTATGCCATCCAGCATACCGACGACTAATTGCCCACTGTGTCCGGGCACAGTGGATTTAGGGAAGTGTGGGATCTCAGCGAAGCGAATGGCGATAGAGTCTGCGATTTTGTCGGCGAAGGCACCAAGTCCCGACCCCAGAACGATGCCGATGGTGGGTGCGGAGGAGATGCGGGCGCGAATATAGGCGGCGGCCGCAGTAGCTTGTTCAAACAAAGAAATGTCGTTGCTCACGTCTGTTTATGTTTTATCGCATCAGGATACCAACAATCGAGGCGGACATCAGATTTGCCATGGTTCCGGCCAGCATGGCGCGCAGACCGAGCTTGGCCAGATCATTGCGGCGCTCGGGGGCGAGTGAGCCAATTCCGCCGATCTGGATGCCAATCGAACTGAGGTTGGCGAAGCCGCACAGGGCAAAGGTGGAGATGGTGAACGACCGGAAATCCATCATGGATTTCTGCGCGCCCAGCAGGGAATAGGCCACGACTTCATTGAGGACCATACGTGTCCCCAGCAGGTTGCCGACGATTCGCACATCGTGCCAGGGAACGCCGATCAGCCACGCAATGGGCGCAAACAGCACTCCAAGAATGACGTCCAGCTTCGACGGAAAGGGAATGTGGTGGGGGCTGAGCCAGTTGTGTATGCCGCCGAGGATTCCGTTCAGGAGCGCAATCAGGGCCAGGAAGGAGATGAGCATAATGGCCACGTTGAAGGCCAGCTTGCCGCCGTCGATTGTTCCTCGGGCAATCGCGCCGAGGAGATTCTCCTCTTTATGCTCGGCGTCTTTCGGCATGTGCACGACGCCTTCGGTTGCAGGCGTTTCGGTTTCCGGCACCAGCATCTTCGAAATAAGAATCGTGCCCGGAGCGGTCATGATGACAGCTGCCAGCAGATGCTGTGCCTCGATCCCGTACAAGATATAGGCTGCCATGATGCCACCGGAAACGTGCGCCATGCCGCTGGTCATGATCGTCATCAGCTCGGAGCGAGTCGCATCCGGTAGAAACGGGCGAATGGTGAGCGGCGCTTCCGTCTGCCCCATGAAGATGCTGGCGGCGACGTTCAGGCTCTCGGCACCGCTTACGCGCAGGGTCAGCTGCATCAGCCGTGCGAAGAAGCGAATGAGCAACTGCATGATGCCCAGGTGATAGAGCACGGCAAAAAAGGCTGAGATAAAAATGATGGTCGGCAATACCTGGAACGCAAAAATACTTCCAAAGGAAGAGTGCTGCTTGCCCAGTTCGCCGAAGTCGAAGGTAGACCCGACAAAGGCATAGGACAAGAGCTGAGTCACTGCGCTTCCGGCAACCGCTAAGACCTTTTGCCCCCAGGAAAAATCGAGCACGATGAACGCAAAGAGAATCTGCAGGCCGAGACCCCAGAAAACTGTGCGCCAGCGGATGGCGCGCCGGTTGGTTGAGAAAATCCATGCCAGCGCCAGCATGGTCAGCAGGCCAAGAACACCCGTAAATCGCCCCAAATCGTTCTCCCGTTCACACCATCCTATGGGTGATGTGCCGCTTCGAGGTACTGTTTTTTATTTTCCGGGGTAATGATCTCCTGAATCAGCGGATCGATGGGCGCGGGTCGGTCGGCAATGACCAGCGCCTGCCGCAGCAGCAGTTCCGGCTCGGCCAAGCGGGACGGATCGTCGGCGAAGAGGGTGCATAGCGGCTTACCCGCCCCGACTTTATCGCCCAGCTTGGCGTGCATCTCAAGTCCGGCATGCGCGGCGACCGGCTCTCCGGCCCGCTCGCGTCCTGCTCCCAGCCGTTGCACGGCCCACCCGACCTGTGTGCAATCCACCCGGGCTAGGTAGCCCGAACGGTCGGCGAGAAAATCCTTGCGGATGGCAGGGCGATGGAATCTTTCCGGCTCGGCAAAGATGGCTGTATCGCCGCCCTGTGCCTGTACCATCTTCGTGAAAATTTCGAGGGCGCGTCCTGAATCAAGCAGTTGCTCTGCGCGTTCCCGGCCCGCAGTAGCCGAGTCAGCCGCGCCTCCGAGGAAAATCATCCATCCGGCCAGGACGAGGGAAAGCTCGCGCAGATCTTCATTCAGGGGGTGACGCTTGCCTGCGAGGAGATCCAGAGACTCCCGTATCTCGATCCAGTTTCCGGCGAAGCGCCCGAGCGGTTGATTCATGTTTGTCAACAGCGCCGCCGTGCTTGTACCGGCTCGCTCTCCGGTTTCGACCATCAGGGCGGCGAGAAAAAGCGCATCCTCTTTGCGACGCAGAAAAGCGCCCGAGCCGGTTTTTACATCCAGCACCAGGCCGTTTAACCCGGCGGCGAGTTTCTTGCTCATAATGGAGGCGCAGATCAGGTAGGGGCTTTCCACCGTTGCCGTCCGGTCGCGAAGGCTATAAAGAACACGGTCGGCGGGAACGAGCCGATTGGTCTGACCCACAATGCTTGCACTGCATAATGCAAGCACCTCCATCATTTCTGGAAGAGTCAGGTGCGTGCGGTAGCCGGGGATGCTTTCCAGCTTGTCCAATGTGCCGCCTGTATGGCCCAGGGCGCGTCCGCTGATCATGGGGACAACCAGCCCGGCAGCGGCTGCGATAGGAGCAATGAGAAACGACGTCTTGTCGCCCACGCCACCGGTCGAATGCTTGTCTACGGCAAAGCGCCCGAGCGGCGAAGGATCAAAGACCTCGCCTGACAGCTTCATCGCCGTCGTCAGGGCATCGACTTCGGCGAGGCTCAGGCCGCGCAGAAGGGCGGCCATCAACCAGGCCGACAGCTGTTCTTCGGGGATGGTTTCCGTAGCCGCGCCCTGAACCAGAAACTGGATCTCCTCAGGTGTCAGCGGTTCTCCGTCGCGCTTTTTTCGTATCAGATCAACCGCGTGCATTTTTTATTTCCAATTTTTGAAGGCGAAAGGAAGCAGTTCATGAAATGGCTTTTGCATCATGCCGGAAGTGGTGGGAAAGTATATCGCGGTATCGGGCGTCACAAATTCGCTCAGCATTTGCAGGCAGGCTCCGCAAGGAGGACAGGCTGTGCCGTTCAGATTTGTAACCGCCACGGCAACGATTTTGCGGTTGCCTCCGTGTTCGGCGATGGCCCGGACCAGCGCCGTCCGTTCGGCACAGATCGTGAGGCTGTAGGAGACATTTTCGACATTGCAGCCGGTTGAGACCGATCCGTCGTCGAAGAGCAGAGCAGCACCGACGCGAAATCCGGAATATGGCGCATAGGCTTTTTCCGCCGCGGATGTGGCGGCGGTGTGCAATTGCGCGATCGTTTCCGATGCCAGATTTGCCATCATCTTGAGGCTACTGGGATTGCTGGCGGACGGCAAGGCCGCTCAAGTTCCCGGCTCTTTGATCCGATAGAAAGGTTGTGGACGAGCTGACGCGAGAGTTTCTGATCGAGAGCCAGGAAGGGTTGGACCGCATGGAGCGGTGCCTGACCGAGCTGGAAGAGCGCCCCGAAGACCGCGAGCTTCTGGCCGAGATTTTTCGTTCCGTGCATACCATCAAGGGAACGACAGGTTTTCTGGGCTTTTCCCGCCTCGAATCGCTGGCGCACGCCGGGGAAAACCTGCTCGGGCTGTTGCGCGATGGCAAGCTGCTGGCCAATGCCGAGATCGTGAGCGGCTTGCTGTCGCTGCTGGATATCCTGCGCGCGGTGCTTGGGGAGATTGAAGGCACCGGCCAGGAAGGCGAAGGCAATGACGCCGCGATGATTCAGCGTCTGCACGCGCTGCAGCACGGTACGGCAGAAGACGAGAATGCCGAGGCGCCCGACGCCTCCGGCGAGGATGCGCCACCGCCAAAAATCAGCTTGCAGGATGTGTCTCCGAAAAAGAAGCGGGCGCGAAAGCCCAGGGCTGGCGAAACGGCTGCAATCGCTTCGACAAAGGATGCGGAGATCGCGAAGCCTGATGACGAGACAAAGGCCATCGAGGTGTATCAGGCCGAGCCACAAACCGTGCAGACACGTACGGCGGTGAATGCGGCGGAGTCGACGCTGCGTGTCGATGTGGATTTGCTGAACCGCATGATGAATCTGGTAGGCGAGCTGGTGCTCACGCGCAACCAGATTCTGCAGATGGTCAGCACCGACGCCAGCCTGGCTATGCTTTCGCGCCGCCTGGACATGGTTACCGCCGACCTGCGCGAATCGGTGATGAAGGCGCGCATGCAGCCGGTCAGCCACGTCTTCTCGAAATTCCCGCGCATGGTGCGCGACCTTGCCCAGCAGCTGAATAAGCGCGTGCGGCTGGTCATGGAAGGGCAGGAGACGGAACTCGACAAGAGTCTGCTCGAAGCTATCAAGGACCCGCTCACGCACTCGGTGCGCAATGCGATCGATCACGGCATCGAGGTACCGCATGTACGCGAGGCCGCGGGCAAAGATCCGGAAGGCACGCTGCGGCTCCGCGCCTATCAGGAGGGCAGCCATGTTGTCATCGAGGTCTCCGATGATGGCGGCGGCATGAAGGTCGAGCGTATCCGCGACAAGGCTCTAGAGCGCAAGCTGATTACACGCGAGCGTGCTGCGCAGCTTTCCGACCGCGAACTGATGCAGTTGATCTTCCTGCCGGGATTCTCGACGGCCGAAGCTGTCACGAATGTTTCCGGGCGCGGCGTCGGTATGGACGTGGTGCGCACGAACGTCGAGAAAATCGGCGGAAAGGTCGAGATCGACAGCCGTCCCGGTAAAGGGACCACGTTGCGTCTTCGTATTCCTCTGACGCTGGCTATTGTACCGGCGCTGATTGTGCACAGCCGCGGCCAGAGCTTCGCGCTCCCGCAGGGTGCGCTTTCCGAGCTTGTGCATCTTTCCTCCGAACAGATCAAGACGCAGGTGGAGTGGATGGAAGGTGCGGCGCTTTATAGGCTGCGCGGCAAGCTGCTGCCGCTGGTCTTCCTTGGCACTCTCCTGAAGCAGCAGGAGCAGACGGAGAAGCCGAATGAAACGTATATCGCTGTCCTGAATGCGGAAGGGCGCCGTTACGGACTGGTCGTCGATAGCCTGGCGGACCCGGAAGAGATTGTCGTCAAGCCGCTGTCTTCGGTGCTCAAGCGTATCGGGCTCTTCTCCGGTGCGACCGTGCTCGGCAATGGAGAGATGGCCCTGATTCTCGATCCAGGCGCGATTGCCACGCAATCGAATATCGGCATGGCGCTGGAAGATGATGAGCCCGAGGCGCTGGAGACAAGCGTGGAGGACGGTTCAGCCGAATACCTGCTGATGCAATCGGCGAGCGAGCAGACGGCTGTGCCTCTCGACAGCGTGTTGCGCATCGAGCGTATTCCGCGCGCGCAAATGGAGTGGTTGAATGGCATGCCGGTTCTCCGTTTCGACGGCACCCTGTTGCCGCTGAAAGATGGAATCGCGAACGATGCCGCCGCTTCTCCGGAAGAAGAAATGACCATCGTCGTCTGCCGCGATGGCGAGCGTCATGTTGGAGTCGCGGTGGCGCAGGTGCTGGATGTCGCCCCTGGCAAGCCATTGACCGAAGCCGGCACAAATACGGAAGCGCACGACGTGATCCTTCTGAAAGAGCGGGTGACGAGCCTTGTCGATCTCAAGCGTATTCCGGCATTACCGCGTCAGTCCGAAGGTGAGCTGATGGAAACATGGGAAGCGGGGAGAGTCGAGGTTCTGGCATGATGCCGTCACTTTTAGTCAGGACTGCCGCACAGGATGAAGGCATCGAGATGTGTTCGGTGCGCGTAGGGCAAACGCTCTACGGCATTGCGGTGACGAGCATTCTGGAAATTCTGGGCAAGCCCGCAAAGCAGCCTGTTCCGCTCGCGCCAAGCTACATCGGCGGGCTGGTGCATTATCGCGGCGAAGTGCTGACCACGGTTTCGCTGCGCAGGTTGCTGGAGATGCCCGCGCACGATGCGATCGAAGACATCCTCGTTTTTGAAGGGGCCGATGGGTACTTCGGCCTGCTTGTCGATGAGGTCGGCGAAGTGATGACTGTTCTGCCCGCAGACTTCGAGGGCAATCCCTCAACCCTCGATGACCGCCGCAAGGCGCTGTTTGCCGGAGCGTACAAACTCAGCAATGCACTTCTGGTCATGCTCGATCCGGAGCGGCTGGATCCGGTCTGTCTTGCGGAGACGGCGTCTGCATGAGTGATTGGGGGAAATATGCGCGCGCTTATCGTCGATGATTCGCGCTCTATCCGGAGTTACGTCCGCCAGCTTCTGGAAAAGCAGGGACTGGAGTGCATAGAAGCAGAGGATGGCCAGCGGGCTCTGACTGCAATGCAGCAGTGCGGCTCGTGCGATCTTGCTCTTGTCGATGTCAATATGCCCGTCATGGACGGACTGGAATGTGTTAAGGCGATGCGGGGCAATCCTGAGACGAAGTCTATGAAGATCATGATGGTGACCTCGGAGGCAGACCATGCGCTCATCGAAGCGGCGCTAGAAGCCGGGGCGGACGAATATCTGATGAAGCCCTTCGATGCGGCTGCGCTGCTCTGCAAACTTCAGATGATTGGCATCGCGTAGGGTCTCGCCATGTCGCAGCCTATTCGCGTCCTCGTAGTGGACGACTCCCTCGTGATGCGCAGTCTGCTGCGTATGGTGCTGGCTTCAGATCCTGCTGTTGAACTCGCCGGGATGGCGAAGGACGGCGTCGATGCTCTCGAGGCCATGGATCGTCTCAAGCCGGACATCGTTCTTCTGGACATTGAGATGCCACGCATGAACGGCCTTGAAGTGTTGGCAGAACTGCGCTCCCGGCATGCCACGGCGAAGATTATTATGTGCAGCACACTGACACGCCGCGGCGCCCGCATCACGCTTGAGGCTCTGGCGCAGGGTGCAACCGATTACGTCACCAAGCCGACCTCGCAGAACGGTGCCGCAGATGCCGTTGCCACGCTCGCACGCGATCTGCTACCCCGGATCAAAGCTTTATTTCCTGTGCCTGAAGCCCGCAATCCTCATACGGCGGTCTCCAGCGCGAGCGATGCTCTTCATCACAAGAAGCCTGAGATCGTGGTGATTGGCGTATCGACCGGGGGCCCTGCCGCACTTGAAACTCTGCTGCCGATGCTGCCTGCGGACTTTCCCGTTCCGATCGCCATCGTCCAACACATGCCGCAGCTCTTTACTGCTTTCCTGGCGGAGAGACTGAACCGTGAATGCGCTCTTCATGTGCGCGAGGCGGTCTCTGCGATGCGCCCTGAGCCCGGCACTGTCTCCATCGCGCGCGGCGATTGGCACCTGGAATTCGCGAAGCTGCCCTTTGGCTCCGGTCAGATGCTTCGGCTCACGCAGACCATGCCTGAGCACTATTGCCGTCCCTCAGTCGATACGCTCTTTCGTTCCGCAGCGCAGGCATATGGCGATGCAGTCGTCGGAGTGGTGCTTACTGGCATGGGCTCTGACGGATTGGAAGGCTGCAAAGTGATTCGGAATGCAGGGGGAAGAATTATCGTGCAGGACCGCGCTACCAGCGCGGTATGGGGCATGCCGGGAGTTGTGGCCGAAGCCGGACTCGCGCATCGCGTGCTACCCCTTCCGGCGATTGCCGCCGAGTTGATGCGTCTTTGCCTGTCGCGTTCTCTCACCCCGGCGTTGAAAAGGTAATCGCGGATGCCTGCTTCTGAAGCCGATTATGCTTTCCTGCGACAGTTCATTTTGAGTCGTTCAGAAAATTCGCTTGACCCGTCACGGGACGATCTCTTTGACGCGCGCCTTTATCGTCTGCTGCAAACCAACGGCATGGCCGGTATCGATGAGTTGGTCAGCAAACTGAGGCTTTCAGCCGATCCCGCTCTCGACCAGGCAGTGGTCGAGGCGATGACGATTAACGAAACCAGTTTCTTCCGGGACCAATCGCCATTTGAACTGCTGCGCGTCAAGCTGCTGCCGCAGTTGATCGAGAGCCGAGAACGGCAGCGCAGTCTGCGATTCTGGAGTGCAGCCTGCTCCAGCGGGCAGGAGGCCTATTCTCTGGCGATGATGATCCGTTACCACTTTCCGCAGCTAGCCGAGTGGAAGATTGAAATCGTGGGCACAGATATCCACGGAGAGATGATTCGCCGCGCGCGCCTGGGAAGATATCAGCGCATGGAGATCAATCGCGGTCTTCCCGCACGTCTCTTGCTGAAATACTTCACACGCGACGGCGAAGAGTGGGAGATTACGCCTGAACTGCGTGCCATGTGCCGTTTTCAACTGGGGAACCTGAGCCATGCCATGCCAATGCTGGATCGATACGACGGCATCCTGTTGCGCAACGTGCTCTTCTACTTTCCCGACTCGACAAAGAACCGCATTCTTCAGCGATTGCATACTGCTCTGCAGCCGGATGGATTTCTCATCCTCGGATCGAGCGAGCAGGCAGCGAGGCACGATTCCTGGCAGACCGTTCTTGACGGCAATGCCTGCTACTACCGGCCACGGTAAAAGGCGAAGCTCCTCGTTTGATCCCTGCAAAAGCCCGATTGCATCTCAATCTGCAGGTATTCTGCTTGTTGGGGCTAATTCGTGGCGAAGCAGCGAACAAAAAAAGACGCGACGGATAAGGCGGATGCCGGTGATGTTCTGCAACTCTTTCATCCTGTCACTGCGGATTGGTTTCGCGCTGTCTTTGACAGCCCAACCTCACCGCAGCGTCTCGGCTGGCCAGCGATTGCGCGCGCCGAGAGCACGCTGATTCTCGCGCCGACAGGCACCGGCAAAACGCTAACCGCCTTTCTCTGGTGTCTCGACCGGCTCATGTTGCAACGCCCGGATGGAGACGTAGAGGGCTGCCGCGTCGTTTATATCAGCCCGCTTAAGGCACTCGCTGTCGATGTGGAACGCAACCTGCGCTCTCCATTGGCTGGCATCAGCAATATGGCGCGGCAGCAAGGCGTGCCGGTTCATCAACCGGAGATCAGTGTTCGCACCGGAGACACGCCGCAGAAAGAGCGCAGCCGCTTTCGCCGTCACCCGGCGGAGATTCTCATCACGACGCCCGAATCGCTGTATCTGTTGTTGACCTCTGAATCAGCGGCCTCACTGCGCACTGTCGATACCGTCATCGTGGATGAAATTCATGCTCTTGTTCCAACGAAGCGCGGTGCTCATCTCGCCCTCAGTCTGGAGCGCCTCGAAGCGATTACGGCGAAGCCCATTCAACGCATCGGTCTTTCTGCCACGCAGCGTCCACTGGAGGAAGTAGCGCATTTTCTGGCAGGTTGTGAGCCTAAACGAGCAGGGACGAACGACGCGCCCGAGGACCTCGCTTCGCTTGAAAAAGAATGGACCTCAGACGCAGAGACACAGGACAAAGACCATGTGCCCAGATTCCGTCCGGTCACGATCATCAACGCGAGCGAGCCCAAAAAACTTGAGCTGCGAATCGAAGTTCCGGTCGAGGACATGGCCAGGCTTGGGCAGCAGGAAGAGATACCGAGCGGCGCGGCTTCGCAGGGACCGAAGCGCACATCAATCTGGAGCGCGATTCATCCGCGGCTTCTTGAGATTGTCCGTGAACGTCAATCGACAATTATTTTTGTCAACAATCGCCGCATCGCTGAAAGGCTGGCTGGCGCGCTGAACGAGCTTGCTAACGAGCCGATCGCTCGCGCCCATCATGGTTCGCTTGCCGCCTCGCAGCGCGCGGAAATTGAAGAGCTGTTGAAAGCAGGAGCGATTAAGGCGCTCGTTGCAACGTCGACGCTGGAACTCGGTATCGACATGGGCGCGGTCGATCTTGTCATTCAGGTTGAAGCGCCTCCCTCGGTCGCCAGTGGCATGCAGCGCATCGGGCGTGCCGGGCACCAGGTAGGCGCGGCGAGCGAGGGTATTATCTTTCCCAAGTATCGTGCCGATCTTGTCGCCTGCGCCGCTGTGACGCGGGCCATGCATGAAGGGCTGGTCGAATCGACGCGCTACCTGCGCAATCCACTGGATGTGCTTGCACAGCAGATCGTCGCCACAGTTGCCCAGCCGCCGCATACTTCGATCCCGCGAAAAAAGGGGCAGCCGCCCGCCAATGCGGAGATATCGACTGCCGATCTGTTCCGCATCGTCTCCAGTGCAGCGCCATTCGCATCGCTGAGCCGCACCGCTTTCGACGGCGTGCTCGATTTGCTCGCGGGCCGCTACCCGTCCGACGAATTTGCCGAGCTGCGCCCGCGCATTACCTGGGATCGAGTGCATGACATCATTACGCCCCGCGAAGGCGCAAAGAGTCTGGCCATTCTCAACGGAGGCACCATTCCCGATCGCGGCCTCTACGGCGTTTTTCTTTCGGGAACGGAAGGCAAGCCGGTGCGCGTCGGCGAACTCGACGAAGAGATGGTCTTTGAGAGCCGCACTGGCGAGACGTTCATTCTCGGCGCGTCCACCTGGCGCATCGACGAGATTACGCACGATCGTGTGTTGGTTTCACCCGCTCCCGGCGAGCCGGGAAAGATGCCTTTCTGGCATGGAGACAGCGCGGGACGCCCGCTTGAATTTGGCAAGCGCATCGGACAGTTAATCCGTGAATTACGCGAGATGCCGAGGAATGCAGCGCTCAGCCGTCTCGTTCGCGAACACGATCTCGACCCCATGGCCGCTGAAAATCTGATCCGCTATCTCGCCGATCAGGAGATTGCCACGACTGCGGTGCCGGACGATCGAACCATCGTGATTGAGCGTGTGCGCGATGAACTGGGCGACTGGCGCGTATGCGTGCTCACTCCGTTCGGCAATCGCGTGCATGCGCCGTGGGCAATGGCGATCAGCGGAAAACTTCGCGCCATGGGTTCAGTCGATGTGGAAACGATGTGGTCCGACGATGGATTCGTCCTGCGCTTTCCGGATACCGAGCTCCCGCCCGATACAGAGATTCTGTTGCTCGACCCGGCTGAGGCGTCAGATCTGGTCTTGCGCCAACTCGGATCCACGGCTCTGTTTGCCGCCAAGTTTCGTGAGAGCGCAGCCCGTGCATTGCTACTGCCGCGTCGCCGAGCGCAAGGCAGAGCGCCTCTGTGGCAGCAGCGCAAGCGAGCCTACGACCTGCTCTCCGTCGCGTCGCGCTATCCGTCGTTCCCCATGTTGCTGGAGGCATATCGTGAGTGCGTGCGGGATGTCTTCGACATGCCTGCGTTTCTCGAGATTGTGCGTGCAATCCAAAAACGTGAGATCCGGGTTCACGTTGCGGATTCGCGCACGCCCTCGCCGTTTGCCTCATCCCTGCTCTTCAGCTATGTGGCGAATTACATCTATGACGGCGACGCTCCTTTGGCTGAGCGGCGCGCGCAGGCTCTTTCCATCGATCAGGAGCAGCTTCAGGATCTGCTCGGCGATGCCGATCTGCGCGAGCTTCTGGATGCCAATGCCATCGCCGAAGTGGAAGAACAACTTCAGATGCTCGGCGAAAGTTATCGGGCACGTTCCGCCGACGGCATCCACGATTTGCTGTTGCGTTTGGGCGATCTTTCACGAAAAGAGATTTCACTGCGCCTCGTCTCGCAGGATTTGCTCACCTCGCTGGAACGTCTCCTGCGCGCGAAGCGCTTGCTCGAAATCAAGATAGCAGGCGAGAAGCGCCTGATTGCAGTAGAAGACGCTGCCCGCTATCGCGATGCGCTCGGAATTCCACTGCAGCCAGGACTGCCGAAGCAATTGCTCGAACCAGTGATTTCGCCCATGCTGGAGCTGATTCGTCGCTACGCGCGTACGCATGGTCCGTTCACTTTGCAGGAATCTGCGCAACGGTTTGGACTGGCCGAATCGCAGGTTGAGGCGGTGCTGCGCACGCTGGTCCTCGATGGACGCATTGTTGAAGGTGGATTCCGCCCGGGCGGCGTTCATCGCGAATGGTGCGATGCCGAAGTTCTGCGCATGATCCGCAGAAAGTCACTGGCACGGTTACGAAAAGAAATCGAGCCGGTGGAAAAGCAAATGCTCGCCCGGCTCGAGACGCATTGGCAGGGCGTCCTGCAACGAAGGCGCGGCCTCGATGCTCTTCTCGATACGATTGAAAGCCTTCAGGGAGCACCGATCCCAGCGTCACTGCTGGAATCGACCATCCTGCCGGCACGCATCGCGAAATATTCGTCTTCCGATCTGGACACGCTGATTGCCGCTGGAGAAGTCGTCTGGTGCGGACTCGATTCGCTCGGAGAGCGCGACGGGCGTATCGCGCTTTATCTTGCGGACAAGCTCACTACATTGCTGCCGCGCACAGCCGCTCGATCAGAGAAAGAGATAAGCCCTCGCGGAAAAACAATCGTTACTGCTTTACAGCAGAGAGGAGCGCTATTCTTTGGCGAACTGCACGAAATTACCGGAGGCGGTTATCCGGGAGAAACACTCGATGCTTTATGGGATTTAGTGTGGCAGGGCTTGATCACGAACGACACATTTCACGCACTTCGCGCCTATGTCACAAGGCCATCGACAGCGCGGCCAGCAAAGCGTCTGCACAACGTGCAGAGTTTCCGCTCGCGTAGAACGACTCCTCCCAGCGCGCAAGGCCGCTGGGCACTCCTTCCCGGTATGGCAGCTTCCGATACCGAATGGAGCCATGCCTTCGCGCAGCAGCTGCTCAATCGGTATGGCATCGTATCGCGGGAAACAGTGACGCTGGAAAATATGACCGGAGGCTTCAGCGCGATCTACGATGTGCTCAAGGCACTGGAAGAAAGTGGCCGCATCCGTCGCGGATACTTTGTGGCTGGATTGGGAGCGACGCAGTTCGCCTTGCCGTCTGCTGTCGATCTGCTTCGCTCGCTGCGCAATAGCCCTCAGCCGGAGCGCGCGGAAATACTTTCGCTCGCTGCCACCGATCCCGCCAATCCGTACGGCGCTGTGCTTCCGTGGCCGGCGGTACAGATGGAGAGCGAAGGCGAGGCAGGCATGCGTTCGCTGACCCGCAGTGTTGGGGCAACGGTCATCTTACGCAACGGCGAATTGATCGGATATCTACGCCGCAATAATCCGAATATTCTGGTATTTCTTCCGGCGGATGAGCCGGAACGAACGCATGCGGGGCGCGATCTCTCTGCCTTTCTTGTGAATTTGGCGCAGAACGAAATGGGGCAGGATGGTGAAGCGCGGCATCGCGGCGGACTGTTGATCTCGACAATCAATGGACAGCCTGCTCATCTGCATCCGTTATCCCGATTTCTACAGGACGCCGGATTTCAGGCGGCTCCGCAAGGCTTGAATGTGCGCCGTATCTTGCCTCCGATACAAGGCGCTTCAGCCGAGGTGCAATAGAGATGCCTGAAGGCGACACCATCTTTCGCTCGGCGCGAGCGCTGCAGCGAGCTTTGGCGGGTGAGAAGGTCATCGCATTCGAATCGGCCTATGCACCCCTCGCCAGCGTGGACGACAACACGCCTGTGGCTGGCCGGACCGTGGAGCGGGTTGAATCACGCGGCAAGTGGCTGCTCATTCATTTTTCAGGCGATCTCATTCTGCTGACGCATATGCTCATGCACGGGAGTTGGCATATCTATCGTCGCGGCGAGAAGTGGCAGAGACCGCGCAGGCAGATGCGTATCGTTATCACGACAGAGCGCTTCGAAGCGGTGGCATTTGAAGTACCGGTCGCACAATTTCACACAGCGCACTCGCTTGAGCGTCATCCGTCGCTGCCCAGGCTGGGACCGGATTTGCTCAAGACTTCTTTCTCCGGTGACGAGGCGGCGTCGCGTCTACGTGCTCATCGTGATGAAGAAGTAGCGAACGTATTGCTGAACCAAAGCGTCATGGCGGGAATCGGCAATGTTTTCAAATCGGAGATCTGCTTTGCCTGCGGCATCCATCCGTTTCGACTCGTCTCCACTCTGAGCGAAAACGAAATCCAGTGCCTGCTGGATACAGCGCGGAAGCAGCTCTCCGCCAATGTCCTCGAATCATCGACCGATGGCATCGTTACGTATTCCGCTGGCCGCCGCACGCGCCGAACCTCAGACGCAGGCGCACGGTTATGGGTCTATCGCAGACAGGGCAGACCGTGCCGTCGCTGTGGAATAAACATTCTCATGCGGAAGCAGGGAGTGGGGGCACGTTCTACCTATTGGTGCCCCGAATGCCAGCCCATGACCGGCGATCAGGTAGCGGCGGTCATGGCGAATCAAAACCTGCGCCGAGATGCTGGCAGCAAATGATCGAGCTGAGAACGCACTGTTCGTCGTTAAGAGCGCAAAAGAAATCTTTTACTGAGGGTTTTGCGTTGGCTGAGGATTTTGCTGCGGCTGCTGCGGTTGCTGTTCGTCCTTTTTGCCGCCAAACAGACGACTGAAGAAGCCGCGCTTTTTCTTGGGCTGCTGTAGATCTGTTTGTTGATTATCCGAGACAACGCCTTGCGCTGGATTCGGCGCAGGAGTCGTGGGCTGCGCCGGCTGCTGCACAGACTGAGCAGAAGGTGGCGGCACGGCGGGCCTTTCCCCAACGCCAAAAATCTTCTGGAAGAGATTCCGTTGATCCCCATTCGTGTGATCGCAAGTGTCGGTTGGCTGCGTACCATCCAGGAATGCGGCGGTATAGGAATTTGGGCAGGAGGCATCGGAGATAAGATTTGTGACTTTATCGAGCTGTACCTCGGTGATACCGGCAGGCGCGGAAAAATCCTTTGTATCGGAATATTGCGGCAAGGCCACGGCACGCTTCATAAATCCCGCCCAAATGGGAGCGGCCGCCTGCGCGCCTTGAAGCTTGATGTCGGAATAATCGTCATTCCCGATCCACACGATGCAGATCAGGTTGGAAGTAAATCCGGCAAACCAGGCATCGTGCGAGGTGCCGGTTTTTCCGGCAGCAGGCGCGTTAAAGCCCATGGATCGAACTCTTCCCGCTGTACCGCGATTGATTACGTTTTCCATCAGGCTGGTCGTCAGATAGGCAACGCGTGGATCGAGCACGGGCTTGCTGGTCGGCGAGTAATCGCTGATGATGTCACCGGTCTTCGAGCGCACCGAAGCGAGCATCCACGGATCGATCTTGACGCCGCCGTTGGCAAATACTGTATAAGCTCCGGCCATGTCCAATGGTGTGGCATCGTACGAGCCAATCGCGACGGAGGGCGTTCCGCGCGCCGACTTGACTCCCGCATCGCGTGCTAACGAAGCCACATTATTGAAGCCGACCATCTGCGCCAGGGAAATCGTTGCGTTGTTGAGTGACCATTGCAGTGCATAGCTCGCCGTTACTTCGTCGTGATATTCGGCGTGAAAATTGCGGGGTGTGTATTCCTGGTCGCCGACCATGTAAGTTGTCTGCTGGT
>JAATFH010000470.1 GCA_015655315.1 Terriglobales bacterium | reverse complement strand
TTCCATATCCATCCTCACTATCTTCTAGTTGGTAGGTAATTTGAACGTACGGCTTCTCGAAAATGGAGCCGCAGGGTTTAGCGCTTTGTCGCCGATAGCCTCTTGAGCACTGCATCGGTGACAGTCTTAAAAACCTCACAGTTCGTCAACGCACGCGCCGAAAGCATCGCGCCATGCACCACGGCCATCAGTATCTGAGCTTCTGTGGCGGCGGAACTCTGGAGTTGGATCTCGTGCTTCTTGACCCCGACCTTCAGGGTTCGTTCGAGCCAATCTTCGAGTACGTTGAAGTGCAGGGTTACTTCGGCCCGGACCTCTTCGGGTAAGGAGGGAATTTCTGCCGCAAGCAGTGCTGCAATGCAAAACGGCACTGTCTTATTGCGGATACATCCTTCCCAATGCTGGACATAAGCCTGGACCCGCGCCAAAGGGCTTTCAATCTTTGAATCGATCGCCGCGGTTCCCTGGATCAGCCTCTCACGATGAGCTTTGAGCACAGCCACCACCAGCCCGGCCTTCGTCGGGAAATGATGATGGATGCTCGGCTTCGTAATCTCGACTGCTTCGGAGATGTCGGCATAGCTAAAGGCCGAATATCCCCTCTCCATCATCAGGGATTGCGCTGTTGTCAGGATGCGTTCTGCCGTTTCACCTTGCATACAAAGTAGACTACCAACTAGTCGGTGTGGATGCAGAATTTTCTCGACCATTCCGCCCGAGTCAAGATTATCCACCTATCCAAGATGCCCATTTCGCCCAAGTGGATGTGGTCTAAACACGAAGGGGTTCTCGAAGAGGGCCCCACTGGCGTTGATTTAAGCCGGATCGCTTACATGTTACGCTGACGCTGGGCGAACGCCCAAATAGCCGTCGCCAATTCTAACTAGACTCGCCTAACACTGACGAAAATGCATCGCAATCCGGCGTTTAGTCTTGGACGCTATTGGCTCTTCCGAGCTTCGCTCATCGACGCTTGGCTCGCCAAACGACTACAATCGTCCGGAGCTAGTTCGGGCGCCTGAGAATGGAGGACTTTGAATGGCCAAACTCACGAGACAGACATTGCAGTACGGCTCTTTGACAACCGGAAAGGTCATATCTCGGCCCGGCACCGGAACTAGCATCACCACAGCTGAAAGAGTTCCAAAGATCCCACAAACGGACTCGTGACAAAGAGGAACAGGGTTATGCCGGCCAAGAAGCATCATCGGGACCGTAGAGGTTTTCGATCGTATCTCTGGATTACGGGCATTGTGCTCGTCTTCGCAATAGGCGCGCGCGTGGCGGTTTACAAACGCTCGGCGGCCATCGTTTCGACGGTCGCTGCCGCTACGGAAACTGATGGAGCCGCCAGTCCTGCCTCAGTCGATACCGCCGATCCAACCCCAGATACCTCAGCGCAAAAGTTGAAGGGGGTCTCTTTCCAAAAGACCGTGCCGAATACCTCGACTGTTCCAAAGATCGCTCCGTCTGGGATGACCTGGATTCCGGGCGGTGAATTCTCCATGGGCGCACAAGATGCCGCCGCCATGAACGACGTGGGTATGAAAGCGACCGTCGATTCGCGTCCGATTCATCGCGTATATGTAGACGGATTCTTCATGGACAAAACAGATGTGACCAACGCGCAATTCGAGAAGTTCGTGAAAGCTACCAACTATGTCACTATCGCCGAGCGTAAACCCCGAGCCGAAGAGTATCCGAATGCTCCTCCGGAGAATCTCGTCGCTGGTTCGGTGGTCTTTGCTCCTCCCGACCATCCTGTGCCGCTCAATGATTACTTACAGTGGTGGAACTATATTCCCGGAGCAAACTGGCGTCACCCGCTTGGCCCCAAAAGCAGCATAGTCGGTAAAGGAAACTATCCCGTCGTACAGATTGCTTACGACGATGCCGTAGCCTATGCGAAATGGGCCGGCAAACGTCTCCCAACCGAAGCGGAATGGGAGTTCGCTGCTCGCGGCGGTTTATCTGGCAAGCCATATGTCTGGGGAGATGAGTTTCGCCCCCACGGAAAGTGGATGGCGAATACCAATCAAGGCCATTTCCCTGATGACGACACCGGAGCTGACGGACACGTCGGCATTGCCCCGGTTGCCCAATTTACGCCCAATGGATACGGACTCTACGACATGGCCGGAAATGTGTGGCAGTGGACCAGCGACTGGTATCGTCCGGACTACTATGCGCAATTAGAACGCGACGGCGTTGCGCGCAATCCGCAAGGGCCGAATTCGTCCTACGATCCCTCCGAACCTGGCAGTGCTACGAAGGTGCACCGGGGCGGATCTTTTCTGTGCACCGACCAATACTGCTCGCGATACATGGTGGGCACCCGCGGCAAAGGAGCTGTGGATACCGGTACCAATCACCTTGGCTTCCGCTGCGTCGCGACAGCCGATACACGAAAAGCATCAGGCGGCAATCCGGGGAACCACGGTCAGTAAGTGAACCGAACTCGCGCGCCGGCCAATGGCGTGCTTTTCCCACCCGGTTCACCGTGCCGCGAGTATCGCTGACGCTCAGTCGCCCGTTAGTCAACGGTGGTCAATTTTGCACAGACGCTAGCTCTCCCCAAGGCTAGGATTGCCCGAACGCCCGAGGTGACTCCATGGGGAAAGCCAAGGCAACTCCTCACTTCAGAGGACTAACTGACCATCCGCAAGGGAACGGCAGTGCTGCTGGAATTCTAGAAGGGTGGCGTCATTGCTGCCGAAGTTTAGCCGCTGCTCACTGCGAAGCCGGCGCGATGCGGGAATTCATGGAAACCTGCTGCCGGACCGGAAACAAAGTTGTCGGCCTTCTTTTATGCAGCCTCTTCCTGATATTGATTTGCGGCACGGGCTGCGGCAGTAGTCCAGCGAGCCCAGCGCCAGCGCCGGAGACCTCGACGCAGACTCCAAATATTCTCTTCATCATCATGGATGATGTGGGCATCGACCAACTTCGCACCTTCGGATATGGAGGACTTACACCAGCCAGCACCCCCAACCTGGATGCGGTCGTGCATGCCGGCGTGAGCTTCCGCAATGTCTGAGCGATGCCGGAATGTTCTCCCAGTCGCGCCATCTTTTTCGAGGGTCGATACCCCTTGCGCACGAATATTTACAGTGCCATTCTCTCCGACGATCTGGCGAACTCCCAAGTGTCTCCGTATGAGTTTACGGTTCCGGATGTGCTTCGAAACGCCGGATACATCAGCGCGATGTTTGGAAAGTTCCACCTGGCGGGACCGGACAACAATCCTTATAACTTCGGAACACCCTCGGCGTTAGGGTGGGATTACTTCGATGGATTTCTGGCCGGTGCTCCCCCTCCGATCGACAGCACCGTAGGTGGCCAGTTCGCCTCCGGCACGTATACCTGCGGATTTGTCCCCAACGCCGACACCGGAGGCGCGGATTTCGGAGCTTGTTATGCTCCGGACCTTTCCTGCACTAACCTTAAGAGAGATACCACGCACAGCACTCCAGGCCGCACCTGCATGGAATCGGGCGGCATCCTGGTGCCCAAACAGAATTGCACGCAACTGCCGCCGTCCTTGAATTTTCTTGTGGGAAACGGCTACTACGCTGCCAACCGCGTCATCAATCAAACCGACGGGACCGCCGTGCAGCTTCAGTTGAACGATCCGGCCGCGCGTGGCTACGTCCTCGAGACCACCAACAAGTCAGCGATCAGCTGGATCAACACGCAGAACAATCTTCAAAAATCGTGGATGGCGACGGTAAGCTACGCCACCATTCACACTCCCTACCAACAGCCTCCGTCTTCGCTCCTGCCTAAGACCGAGGCCGATACCAGCGGTCTGCAGTGCACGGGAAACGATACGAAGAATGAGGCAGCGACCCGCATCCTGAGCAACCAGATGCTCGAGGCAATGGACACGGAGATAGGAAATCTACTGGTGCAGACCGGCCTCGCCACCTTCAATGGCGATGGCAGCCTGAACTACCATCCGGAGAATACGAATACCACAGTCATCATCATTGGCGACAATGGGACCTTCGCTCCCGGGGTGAAAGCGCCATTCGATCCCAATCGCGCGAAAGGCTTTGTCTACCAGACGGGTGTGTGGGTGCCGCTCATCATTGCCGGGCCCCAGGTCGTGGCCCCCGGCCGCAACGTAACCGCGATGGTGAATGCCGCCGACCT
>JAATFH010000015.1 GCA_015655315.1 Terriglobales bacterium | reverse complement strand
AGCAAGGTTCGTGCAGGCGTGTGGAACTGACATAGATACCTGCGACTGGATATAGAGAGGTGGACACGCCGGAATAGCCTGCCACTTCCTCTATGTCTCTCATCGTGAGTACTCGCCCTTCGCACACAGGCCAAGACCCTTAAGGGGCCTCAATAACATCAACTGTTTTCTATCTGACAAGTGCGTATCCATCACGCTTCCAGAAACAACTGAAGCGCGACCATGTTCTTTTGATGAGTGCCGTCAGTATCTGGTCGGCGTGGGGTAGCCCTGTCCGCAACTGTAATCCTTATCGAGTGCAGATCTACCTCCTGAAGGCGCCACACCAGATTGTGGGGTGCTCTATATCGGACGACGAGAATTACTCCACACCTATAACTCTGCACCGTAAGCCACATAACTCAAGAGAGAGGAACTCAAAAGTGAACATTGGCAGGTTGGTTGGGGCTTTACTCCCCGTATTCTTTGTGCTCGTTCTTGGCTATATCGCGGGGAGACGACACGCCTTTAATGGGGAACAGGCTGCCGGCCTCAGCAAACTTGCGCTCGGCTTCGCATTGCCGGCCGCTCTTTTCGTCAACATGACAGACATTCCCAGAAATCTGCTTCTTGAGCAGGTTCCCCTTGTCATTGCTTTGTTCCTGGCCCACGTTGGCTTGTTCGTGGTCGCGCTTGTTCTCTTAGGGCTTATCCCGTCACTCAAGGGGCGACCGTCGGTGATTCTTGCGCTCATGCTCTCCAGTTCGGCCGCGCCGGTATTTGGCATCTCAGTCCTGCGTCCATTACTGGGCGACACCAGCGCAGGTACTGTTTCTCTGGTCGCGTTATCCATCGATTTCGTCATTCCGATAGCAATCGTTTTTCTCGAAATGCATAACCCGGAGCGCGCTGCCGCTCGGGGGCAGAGTTCACCCATCGCCATTGGCATCAAGGGAGGGCTGAAGTCACCCTTGTTGTGGGCTCCGGTGCTCGGCATCCTTTCAGTTCTTGCCGGAGTTCATATTCCCAGTGAGGTGGCTAGTTCACTGGCGATGATCGGTTCGGCCACCTCCGGCGTTGCCGTTTTCACTGTCGGTCTCATCCTCGCCTCACATACCTTCCGCCTCTCAAAGATCGTCTTGCTGGGAACGCTCGGCCGCATCACCATCCAGACCAATGTTCTCTTCGCTCTGCTGCAGTTGATGCATATAAGCGGACAGTTCGCGCGCGAATCCCTGGTATGCGCGAGCTTTCCGATGGCCACTGTCGTCGTCCTGTTCGCAGCAAAGTACAAGACTCTGGAAGAGGAAGCTGCATCGATTTTATTGCTCTCCACAATATCGCTGCTTGTCACGGTTCCAGTCACTCTCGCCATCGGCGGTTGAGAAGCCGTTGACGAAGGACAGAGCCAGACCAGCGCGATCATTCAGCGGCGGAAAGAGAGCTGACTCTACCGGCGCCTTACCTCAACAATCTTTCTGGCCCTGAAATCCAGTCGAAGGAAAGATCAGGGCTTCGAAGCAACTACATATGAAGGAGTATGGGAAACATGGCATCGGAAGTAATCCCCCAAGCAGAAGCTGACCGAAACATAATGAAGCCGCAATCGTGCAAAGTGCGTGACGCGCTGTTCAACTTGATGCGCGAACTCGGAATGACCAAGATTTTCGGAAATGTTGGGTCCACCGAGGAGCCAATGCTCCAGGACTTCCCCTCAGACTTCGAGTACATTCTGGCCCTGCAGGAATCCGTAGCAGTCGCGCTGGCGGATGCCTATTCGCAGGCTACCGGTAAGCCAGTAGTTGTGAACCTGCACACCGCTGCCGGAAGCGGAAACGGCATGGGCAATATCGAAACGGCATGGTACAACCGCACGCCGATGATTATCACGGCAGGCCAACATGTTCGGACCATGCTGGTGCATGAGCCTTATCTGACAAACAAGAATCCCTATCTGCAGGCAATGCCATGGGTGAAGTGGAGTTATGAGCCGGCGACGGCGGAAGATGTGCCAGCGGCCTTCCTCAGAGCCTATCTCACGGCGATCCAGGCCCCAGCCGGGCCAGTCTACCTTTCATTGCCTATGGATGACATGGATCACGTGTGCAAACAGCTCCCATCGCCGCGTAAAGTCGAACCCCGCCTCTCCGCAGGCAAAGACGTCCTCCAATCTGTGGCAGATGCCTTGGCCGCGGCTAAGCGCCCTGTGTTAGTTATCGGAGGCGCTCTCGATCAGACTGGCGGATGGAACGATGGAATCGCTCTGGCTGAGAAGTTGAATGCGACAGTGATGGCCCCGCCCTTTGAAGGAAGGCCGGGATTTCCGGAGAATCATCCGCTCTATCATGGCACGCTCCTCAGCGCCGCCAGTTCCGTAAGCAAACAGCTGGAAGGCTACGACCTTGTAGTTGTAATTGGAGCTCCGGTCTTCCGCTACTATCCATGGTCGCAGGGTGAGTATCTCCCGAGTGGAACACGGCTCATTCAGATCACGGACAATCCGGAGGAGATCGCTCGCGCTGTGGCTGGCGACGGCATTCTCGCCGATCCTGCGCGCGCCTGCGCGACACTCGTCGAATTGCTTCCGGCAGCGGCCCGCAAAGCGCCGGAACCGCGCGCGCCTCTTCCCGTTCCTGCACCGACAGACAAGATCACTGCGGACTATCTCTACTACATGGTGGAGAAGCTTCGTCCGAAGAACTCGGTCATCACGCAGGAATCGCTTTCCAGCCTGGGCCTACTGAAAGAGCGCATCCCGACTACGGCATCCCGGTCGTTCTTCTCCATGTTCAGTGGAGTTCTCGGCTATGGATTGCCCGCAGCTTCCGGCGTTGCTTTGGCGGAGCGGGATCTTGGCACCAACCGCAAGGTGATCTCTCTCCAGGGCGACGGTGCAACCCAGTATGTTGTTCAGGCATTCTGGAATGCGGCGCAACTGAAGCTCCCCATTCTGTTCATCATCCTTCGCAACCACGAATACTGCATCCTTAAGTCGTTCAGCGACTATCTGGTGGCACCCAATGTTCCGGGGTTCGATCTTCCCGGAATTGACACAGTGCAACTCGCGAAAGGCTACGGCTGCGATGGCGGCTATGTGTCCAGGCCTGAGGAGTTAGAGGCAGCAATCGAGAAGGCCCTTTCTGCTGAGGGTCCTTACGTCTTGCAGGTTGAAGTAGATCCACAGGTGCCGGTTCTGCTGGGTAACGTCGGCCCCAAAACTCAGTATGGCGTGATTGATTAGGCATTGGGTTGGGGATCACATCGATCCCCAACCTCGCCATTCGCCCGAAACGGCGTTTCCAGATCGAAGTATCTGATTCCGTTAGCTTCTGGGTTGTTGTCAACGCGGCTCCAACTCATTCCTGCAGTAAAATGGAACTGTAACCTCGCCTGTCGATCCATGGGAATGGCTGAGCCGGCATTCTTCCAGAACCGATCAGGACTTGCATGAGATGGTTCCTTCATGCTGTAATCCAACCATTGAAACAGGGGTGCTCCACGAACGTGGGGCTGAGAGTTACCCTTCGCACCCGACACGGATAATACCGGCGTGGGGAGTTTCGAAAACCCATCTTCAGGGTTGTCGTTGCGCGAGCCTCTTGTTTCATTGTTTCTGCAAACGAGAGGACCCCATGATCGAGACCGCCACATCCTTTACCAAAATCAACACCCCCTCCGAGTATCCCGCCTCCACTAAGCAATACGTCCAGGGCAGCCGTCGCGATCTTCGTGTTCCTTATCGCGAGATCCAGCTTTCTCCAACAGCGCACCACGATCGCATAGAGGAAAATCCACCGGTGACGGTATATGACACCTCCGGCCCGTACACCGACGCCAGCGTGGAGATCGATCTCATCAGCGGATTACATCCCCTTCGCGCCGCATGGATCGAAGATCGTGGAGATTCGGAGCAGCTCAAGGGGCTCAGTTCTCGCTACGGT
>JAATFH010000114.1 GCA_015655315.1 Terriglobales bacterium | reverse complement strand
TGCACCTGCACCGGCCCCCACCAAACCTAGCTCTGCAAGCGGATTGCGAAACAGAGCCTGCATGATAACTCCCGCAACCGACAGTCCCGCCCCGACAACACCAGCGACGATCACCCTCGGCACACGGATAAGCCAGACGATCACCTCATCCGCAGGCGACATATGCAGGGAACTTGTCAGGGTGTGTGGCAGCATCTTTGAGGCAATCACACGCAGAATTGTCGTCCATGCGAGCGGCGTACTTCCAACCGCTACTCCCACCAGAATGCTCAGGCGCCGCCTCCCGAAGAGGATGGACCGTACAGCGCATCTGCCATAGCATTCACGAGCAGTGTGGTATAGGGTGACAGCGGCAGGAAGATGTGATTTTCAAGAATCAAAATATGTCTGTTGCGAATTGCATCAGTGAGAGAGATAGCTGGGTCATTTAAAAAGCGACGCAATACCTCCTCAGACTTTCCCGGATCGGCGCCGGCAACAATCCACTCCGGGTTCCACCGCAAGACCTGCTCGGCGTTCATTGAGTCGTACCCCTTGAGGCCAGCTTCCGCCGCCACGTTGACACCTCCGAGAGTGGTTACTATGTCCTGAAACAGCGTCTCTCTGCCATAGCTGTATGTGCCTCCAAACCCCAGAATTCTCGGAGAAAACATCACTAAAACCGGAAATGCGCACTTGCGATGAATCGTTGTTGAAGCAGCATGGCTATCGTCGTCCTTCATGTCTCTGGTATCCGATGAGTCGTATTGCTTGCCGAAGCAATTCTTCAACGCTTACATTGGTGTGCGTGTGAAAAAAAGGACGTGAGTCGAGTTTGAAGGAGCCTTGGCGCCTTTGTCTCGCATCGCTGTCGGTGGAGAGGGTGAATGCCGCAATTGAATGCGCGGAGGAAGGTATATGACGTTTGCATCATTGGATCAGGCGCAGGCGGGGGAACGGCGGCGAAGGTTCTGACCGAGGGTGGGCTCGATGTTGTGATGCTGGAAGCCGGTCCCAGGCTCGATCCAGGTAAGGATTTCAAAGAGCACGTATGGCCGTATGAGCTGGCGCACCGCGGCGCCGATGTTGGCGGGCGCGGACGTCTGCAGATGATCAATGAGTTCATGGCTCCGAACGGGTACTGGGAGATTGAAGGCGAGCCGTATACCACAGCGCCGGGGACGCACTTTCGCTGGTTCCGGTCACGGATCGAGGGCGGTCGAACGAATCACTGGGGGCGCATTGCTCTGCGCTTCGGACCGGCAGATTTCCGGGCGCATTCGCACGACGGCATGGGCGACGATTGGCCGATTACCTACGATGAGATAGCTCCGTATTACGACAAGGTGGAGTCGTTTATCGGGGTCTTCGGGTCGAAGGAGAATGTGCCGAATTCGCCCGACGGTGTCTTTATGCCGCCACCGAAGCCGCGATGCACGGAGACCATTGTCAAGAAGGCTTGCGACCATCTGGATATCACGTGCATTCCATCACGGATGGCAATTATTACTCAGCCACTAAATGGACGTCCTGCCTGCCACTACTGTGCGCAGTGCGGACGAGGTTGTATTACGGCTTCTAACTTCAGCTCGAGCCAGGTGATGATTCCGGTGGCAGCGGCTACGGGGCGCTTTAAGATGATCGCCAACGCAATGGCTCGCGAACTGGTGGTGGGCCAGAACGGAAAGGTGGAGGCGGTCACTTACATCGATAAGCAGACGCGGATGGAACAACGCGTGTACGCGAAAGCGTTCGTAGTGGCGGCAAGCGCGTGCGAGTCGACGCGGTTGCTGCTGAATTCGCGCTCGGCACTGTTTCCGGACGGGCTGGCGAACTCCTCAGGTGTGGTGGGGCGATATCTGACGGATTCGGTGGGGAGCAGTCTGGCTGGGCATTTTCCGCAGCTTGAAAAGGTGCCGCCCCATAACCATGACGGGGCGGGCGGCATGCATATGTACATGCCGTGGTGGTTATTCGGGAAGAACAATGATTTTCTGCGCGGATATCACATTGAGTTTGGGGGTGGGCGCGGGATGCCGACGGTTGGCAGCTTTGACGGAGTGAATGCGCAATACGAAGGCTACGGAGCCGGGCTGAAGCAAAAGTGCCGCAGCATGTATGGGACGTTTATCGGGTTTTCGGGACGCGGCGAGATGATTCCGAATGAAGAAACTTACTGCGAGCTTGACCCGGATGTGGTGGACAAGTGGGGAATACCGGTGCTGCGCTTCCACTGGAAGTGGAGCGAAAACGAACTGAAGATGTCGCGGCATATGCAGGAAACTTTTCGCTCGATCATCGAGACGGCTGGAGGCACGGTATATGGCAAGGCACACGGTATGAGCGTGCGAAGCATGGCGGCAGGCTCGGCACCGGAAGTGGAGTCCGGCGCGATCTCGGTTGGTGGCGAGATTATCCACGAGGCGGGGACGATCCGCATGGGAGATGATCCGAAGAAATCGGTACTGAACAGGAACTGTCAGGCGCATGAGGTGAAGAACCTGTTCGTGGCGGATGCAGCGCCGTTTGTCACGAATCCGGACAAGAACCCGACACTGACGATCATGGCACTGTCATGGAGAACGTCGGAGTATCTGTTGCAGCAGGGGAAGAAGGGAGATATCTGAGCGGCTTATGGGGATTGATTCGGTTTCGCGGCGTGATGTACTGAAATCGTTGAGCATGGGTGCGGCGGTGGGCTCGGTATTGACAGTGATTCCGCTGGAGGCGGCGGAGTATACCCACCACGTCATCGAGGTGCAGAAGGCTGCCACTGCGAGCGGGCAGTATGCGCCCAGATACTTTGAGCCACACCAGTATAAGACGTTGCAGTTGCTGTGCGAGACGATACTTCCGGCAGATGCGGAGTCCGGTGGCGCGGTTGAGGCAGGCGCACCGGAGTTTATCGATCTGCTGACGAGCGAAAATCCAGAGTATCAGCGCAAGCTGGGCGGCGGACTGTTATGGCTGGACGCCACATGCTCGAACCGATATGGTACTGCATATTTGGAATGCAAGACAGAGCAGCAAAAAGAGATGCTGAACCTGATTGCCTACAGTAAAAACGCGGCCCAGGACAAGGGTCTGGCATATGGAGTGGAGTTCTTCTCGTTTTTGCGGAATCTGACTTCGGACGGGTTCTTTACCAGTAAAATTGGGATTGCTTATCTTGGCTATAGCGGCAATACCTTCTTGCTGGAGTTTCCGGGATGTCCGCCGGTGCCAGGTCTTTAGTACAAGCGCTCATTCTCACATGATGGAGGATTTGACTGGGTGATGACTGGTCTGAGGAAATATATACAATATCGAAACGCCGGGCTGATATTGCTGGGGGTGCTTGGGACTGTGGGAGCCAACATACCGACGGCTGCGCAGACTGACAAGGCAGACAAAGCAGCGCAGGACTATAAGGCAAACTGCACGCTTTGCCATGGCGACAACGGTGCGGGAACGCCGCTGGGGAACAATCTAAAAGTAAAGGACCTGCGCAGCAAGGAAGTGCAGGATATGACAGCGGATGAGATGGAGCAGGTCATCCACGATGGAAAGAACAATATGCCTCCCTTCAAGGCGCGTTTGAGCAACGACCAAATTCAGGGACTTATTACTTATATCCGTCATCTGGGGCAGACGCACTAAGCAGAGCCGGTCACGGGCTAGACGCTAGAATGCAGAGCTCCAATGATCGCACCAATAATATTTAATTACATTTGCTTGAAGCGATCATTGGAGTTCAGGAGCTTGTGTCCCCGCGACAGGTATATTGTCAGAGTACTAGGTGTTTAGTCCCGGCATTTGATGGATTGGGTTGAGGGTAAATCTGTCCGGGGTTTGGGTCCAGAGTTGGCAGAGGTATTCGTAGGGTGTGAGCCCTTTGAGGGTTTTGAGCCTTCGGGCGAAGTTGTAGGCTCTGAGGAAATCGGTCAGATGCGCTTTGAGTTGGTGATGGGTGTTGTAGAAGTAGCGCTTGACGGTGGCCTCCTTGATGGTTCTGTTCATGCGCTCGACCTGCCCGTTGGTCCAGGGATGGTTGGGCTTTGTAAGCCGATGTTCGATTCCATGAAGGCGGCAGAGCCGATCGAAGGGGTGGCCGCGGAAGCGTGCGGTTGGCCCTTGCCGGTTCTTCGGCAGATCGGCGAACTGGATGCCGTTGTCGGTGATCACGGTGTGGATGCGATACGGAACTGCTTCAACGAGCGCTTCGAGGAAGGCTGTGGCAGCTCGGACATCTGCTTTTTCGACGAGCTCGACCACAGCGAACTTCGAGGTCCGGTCGATGGCCACGAACAGGTAAAGCTTGCCTTCGGCGGTTCTCACCTCGGCCAGGTCGATGTGGAAGAAGCCGATCGGATACGTATTGAACTTCCTCTGGCGAGGTTGTCACCTTCTACCTCGGGCAGGCGGCTGATGCCATGGCGTTCCAGACAACGATGAAGCGAAGAGCGGCTAAGCTGCGGGATCGTGGCCTGCAAGGCGTACAAACAGTCGTCGAGCGGCAACAGCGTGTGCTTGCGAAACGCGACGATGATGGCTTCCTGGTCCACCGACAGAACCGTCGACTTCGCAACGGCAGGGCCAGTCCGGCGATCGGCAGTGGAGTCGCGCTTCTTCCACTTGGCCACCGTCTTGGGGTTGATACCATGACGCCGAGCCAGAACCCTCAGGCTCTCTTGACTATGTTGTATCGCTCGACGGATCGCCTCTGTCGTGGTGGCGCTCCGGTGTAAAACCTGTCCCATAGTGCCTCCTTCTCGCGCTCAGAAATGTATGCCCCATCAAATGCCGGGACTATACACCTAGGTCTCGATATCCCATAATTGAGCCACGTAGCCGTTTCGGCTACAATAGCTATAGAGGTTCATCATGCGACAGGTTCCGTTGCGCGAATTCAGAATTCGAGGGGAAAAGGCGCTTGCATCTGTCCCGAAGGGAGAAGTCATTCTTCTTTCCGGGCAGAAAGGCCCTGTCTATTATCTTGTCCCGGTGCAGGGAGATCTTGCGATTGGCGACAGGGAACTGCGCCGTGCGATGGCGATGGCCAGTCTGCAAGAGAGTTGGCGCTACGCCGAAGAGCAAGGCTTCGACAAGGTTTCCGAAGACGCGATAGATGAAGAGACTCGCAAGGCAAGGCGACGTAAGCCAAAGCGCAAAAGCTCGCGATGAGACTGGTCGTACTGGATACGAATGCCATCGTCTCTGCGGGGATCAAACGGGACGGCTTTCCTGCACGGATTCTCCGGAGCGTCATTCAGGAAGCTAGTATCCAAATCGCCGTGAGTCCTTCCATCATTGGGGAATACAGGCGGGTCTCACAATATTGCAAGTTCGCGCAATA
>JAATFH010000021.1 GCA_015655315.1 Terriglobales bacterium | reverse complement strand
TCGAGGATTTGCGTTTTGCGCTGCGGCAACTGAGCAAGTCGCCGGGGTTTGCGCTGACGGCGATTGTTACGCTCGCTCTCGGCATCGGTGCAAACACGGCAATTTTCAGCGTGATTCATGCGGTGCTGCTGCATCCTTCCGGCGTGGATGCGCCGGAGCGCGTCGGCGTCATGCGGACAAAATACGCCAACCTCGGCCTCGATTTTCCGTACGTCTCTGTTCCTGATTTTGCCGATGCGGCGGCCTTGAAAGATCAGGTGCAGGCCGCGGCTCTGGAGCGCGGCGACAGCTACAACATTCTCCACGATGGCCGGACGGAGCATCTGGACGGGTCGCAGGTAACGTGGCAGTGGTTCAATGTTTTCGGCGCGCGGCCGATTCTCGGACGCACCTTCACGGTGGAAGAGGACCAGAAGTCTGCGAACAGCGTGGCCGTGCTCAGCTTCGGCGCCTGGCAGAAGGTTTTTGGCGGCGACCGCAATGTGATCGGACAGACCGTCATGCTGAACCAGAAGCCGTATCGCGTGATCGGCGTGATGCGCGGAGATTTCGACTGGCCGCGCGGCAAAGAAGTCTGGACGCCGATGGGTCTGGAGCCGAAAGAGTATGACCTGGGCAATCGCTTCAACGAGGGATCGACGGCTGCGGTACGGCTGCAGCCTGGGGTAAGCTTTACCCAGTTCAACAGCGGTCTCGCCGCGAAGTCGCGCGAGGAGTATGCGCGTGAGGGACAGAAGGGCTTTGCGCTCCGTTCGAACTGGGGGATGACGTCGACGCCGGTTACGGAATTCGCCGCAGGTCCGCTGCGCAAGCCGTTGTATGTTTTGTTCGGCGTGGTGGGGCTGGTTCTGCTGATCGCTTCAGCGAATGTTGCCGGGCTTTTCCTGGCGCGGGCTTCGTCGCGGACAAAGGAGTTTGCCATCCGCACGGCGCTGGGTGCGAATGCATGGCGGCTGGTGCGCCAGATGCTGACGGAGACGTCGCTGCTCGCAGGTCTGGCGACTATCATCGGGATCGCTCTGGGTCCGGTCTTCGGCAAGATGCTGCTGTGGATGATGCCGCAGAGTCTTGCGGAGGGTTATACAGTCACGATGTCGTTCGGTGTGCTTGCCTTTACCGCAGGGGCGGGTCTGTTGACTTCGTTGATCGCCGGGATTGGTCCGTCGGTGAAGATGGTGCGCTCGCAGAAAAGGTTGGAACTGCATGATGGCGGTCGCAGCTCGACCGCTTCCGTAGACAAGCAGCGGCTGCGCAGCGTTTTCGTGATCGGCGAAGTAGCGATGGCATTTGTGCTGCTGGCGGGCACGGGGCTTTTTTTGGCGAGCCTGCGGCAGATGCAGCAGATCAATCCGGGCTTCAATCCACATGGCGTGCTGGCGGGTGTGGTGGTTTACTCGGGCGAAGGATACAAGGACAACCGCGAGCGGCAGGAAGCTTTCGTCAATGCGGTGCTCGACAACCTGAAGGCGCAGCCGGGCGTGAAAGCCGCAGCCGTGACGACCTCTCTGCCATTCAGTAATCAGGATGGTGCAAGTTCGTTCGTCATCGAAGGACAGGCTGTAGGGCCGAATGATCCGGGACCGCACAGCCAGTTGAGTTTTGCTACGGCGGACTATCTGAAGACCATGCAGATTCCGCTCCTTGCCGGGCGCTGGATCAACACGGAAGACCGCTCGAATACGCGGGCTGTGGTGGTAGTGGATCAGCGGCTGGCAAAAAAGTATTGGCCGAACCAGAATCCGATTGGGCAGCATCTGCGCCAGAATCGAACCGATTCCTGGTCTGAAGTGGTGGGCGTGGTTGCGGATGTGCGTCCTGATTCATTGGAAGAAGATGTGAGCGACGGCATGCGCTACTATCCATACTCGCAGTCAGCGAGCGGGATGGCGAGCTTTGCCGTGCGCACGGATGGCGAGCCGCTTGCCCTGGCATCCGCTTTGAATCGTGCTATCGCCGCTGTCGACCCGGCGCAGACGGCCTTCAATGTAGGCACGCTCGAATCGCGGGTCGATGCGTCGCTGGCGTCGAGAAAGTTGATCGTCTGGCTGCTGACGGCGTTTGCCGGGTTGGCTCTGTTGCTGGCGCTGGTGGGAATCTACGGCCTGATCAGTTATGTAACCGAGCAGCGCACAAATGAAATCGGCATCCGCATGGCGCTGGGTGCGCAACGGGCGCAGGTCGTTGGACTGGTGATGAAAGGCGCGCTGGCGTGGGTTGGCATCGGCCTGGTCATCGGTGTCGGCCTGTCCTTCTTTGCCGCTTCCATGTTGAAGCAACTGTTTACCTCGTTCGGTGGAGGCGTTTTCTCCTCGCTCGCCGCGGCCATGGCTGCGCTGCTTGCCATTGGCGGTTTGGCGGGACTGATTCCGGCGCAGCGGGCAGCATCGGTCAATCCGGCGAAGACGTTGCGGAGCGAATAGTACTCACTGTCCAGGCGTGGCACTTCGCACAACTCTTAACCCCGCGAGCCGAATCACCAAGTAGTGTTTTTCGGTTCAAAAGTGAACGCTGGTTGATTTATTTCGTATATTTCTCTGGTAAGGAGAAGGCATGCAGGCAATTTTCGACGACATTCGTTACGCGTTACGGCAGTTCCGCAAGGTTCCAGGGTTTACCGCGACGGCAATCCTGACGCTCGCTCTTGGCATTGGCGCCACGACCGCCATCTTTACGCTGGTGCACGCGGTTCTGCTGAAGTCGCTGCCGGTGACGAAGCCGGGCGAACTGTGGCGCATCGGCGATACGGAAAACTGCTGCATCAACGGCGGCATGCAGGATGACTGGTCTCTCTTCTCCTACGATCAGTACAAGCTCTTCCGTGACAACAACCCCGAGTTCCTTCAGGCGGCTGCGTTTCAAGGGGGCTCGAATCAGATCAGCGTGCGCCGTCAGGGAAGCGACCATCCGGCGGAAAGCTTCATCAGTCAGATCGTCTCGGGCAATGCCTTCGATACGTTCGGCATCAGCGCTTACACTGGCCGGATGCTGCGGCCTTCCGACGACCTGCCGGGGGCTGCTCCAGTTGTAGTGATGAGTTTCCGCACATGGCAGCAGAAATTCGGCCTGGACCCATCTGTCATTGGATCAAGCTTCATCATTAACGGGCAGCCATACACCGTCGTAGGTGTTACTCCGCCGGGCTATTATGGGGAGCGGTTAACGGCAGAGCCGGCGTCCTTCTGGTTTCCCATCTCGAGCGAGCCGCAGCTTGACGGAGTGATGACGGTGCGGGACCGTCCTGACCTGCAATGGCTCAACATCATTGGCCGCGTGAAGCCGGATGCGAACATCAAGCAGATGGAAGCCAGGATGCAGGTGCAGCTGCGTCAATGGCTGTTGAGCCCGGCGAGCAAGGTGGAAGAGCGCTCGAAAGTTCTGGTTCCCAAGCAGACCCTTCACGTGGTTCCGGGCGGCGGCGGCGTGCAGCGCATGCGCGAGGAATATCAGGATGGCCTGCATCTGTTGATGTGGATTTCTTCGTTCGTCCTGCTGATTGCCTGTGCGAACCTGGCAAACCTGATGCTGGTGCGCGCGGCGACGCGAAAGCTGCAGACCTCTGTTCGCTCTGCGCTGGGCGCGCCGCGTGCAAGGCTGGTGCGGCAGGCGCTGACAGAAAGCATCGTGCTTTCCGTGCTGGGCGGCCTTGTGAGCCTTGCCTTTGCCTATGGCGGAACCAAGCTCATTCTGCATCTCGCTTTCCAAAAAACCTATGTGCCGATCCATGCCACGCCTTCGCTTCCTGTGCTGGCATTCGCTTTTGGTGTATCGCTTTTGACGGGAATTTTGTTCGGCGTGGCTCCGGCGTGGATGACAGCGCATGCGAATCCAATCGACGCCTTGCGCGGAGCGAATCGTTCGACGGGAAAGGGAAGTTCGATCACGCAGAAATCTCTCGTGGTTCTGCAGGCTGCGATTTCACTGGTGCTGTTGTGCGCAGCCGGGCTGCTGACGCAGAGCCTGCGGAATATGCAGAATCAGAAATTTGGGTTCGATACACAGAATCGCTATATCGTGCACATCGATCCTCAGATGGCCGGATATAAGCCGGAGCAGATGGATGCGTTTTACCGCCAGTTGCATGACCTGCTGGCCGCGATTCCTGGCGTGAAGAGCGTCGCCTATTCGCTCTACAGCCCGATGGAGGGCAACAACTGGGGCACCGGTGTCTACATTGAAGGACAGGCGCCGCCGCAGCCGGGAAGCGGTGACAATACCGCTTCATGGGTACGGGCCAGCGCCGGTTATTTCGATACGATTGGCACAAAGATCATTCAAGGACGTGAATTCTCGGACCAGGACACCTCGGCAACGCGCCCGGTGGCTGTTATCAACAAAACTTTCGCCAAGAAATTCTTCAAGGATGGCAATGCCATCGGGCAACACTTTCGCCTCGATTTGAAGACGGCGGTGAACTATGAAATTGTCGGTGTGACCGAAGACACGCAGTATTGGGACCCCACCGGCCATATCCGTTCGATGTTCTTTCTGCCTGCGCAGCAATGGGTCAAATATGAAGACAAGGATATGGGCACCTTCGAAAGTGTTTCCCATACCAAGCTGAATGCAATCGAGCTGCATACGTCGGGTTACATACCGGGACTCGAATCTCAAGTGCGGCATGCGATCAACCAGGTGAATCCTGACCTGACAGTCATCGACTTCCAGACACTTGCGCAGCAGGTACAGAACAACTTCAGCCAGCAGGGAATGATCGCGCAGCTGACATCCCTCTTTGGGCTACTTGCGCTCGTGCTGGCCTCCATTGGGCTTTATGGCGTGACGGCTTATTCCGTCGAGCGCCGGACAAGTGAGATCGGGATTCGCATGGCTCTTGGCGCGGACCGTCTCGCGGTGCTCAAACTGGTGCTGGCAGGCGCATTTCTGCAGGTGGTCATCGGGCTCGCGATCGGAATTCCGGCGACGATTCTTGGCGGACGAGCTGTGGCGAATCAGCTTTACGGCATCAAGCCTTATGATCCGCTGGTGCTCATCGTGACGACGCTGGTGTTGCTGGCCGCGGCGTTTATCGCTGCGGTCGTTCCGGCTCGCAGGGCTGCGAATACGGAGCCCATGCATGCCTTGCGGACCGAGTAGCTCTCAATGAGTTGCAGAATGGCTGGCTCAAAGCTCGCCATTCTGTAACCGATCGAGTCTGCTATGGAGCGAGTCTCGGTTTGAGCGCGAGCATCCGGCTTTCGTAACTGCTAGTCGGCACTCTTCTTCTCTCGCGCTCGTATCTTGAACCATATTGGCGAGCCTTCAAAGCCGAAGGCTTCGCGAATCTGATTTTCGAGGAATCGCTCGAACGAGAAATGTAATTTCACATCGCGGTTTGTGAAGAGAATGAAGGTAGGGGGCGCCACCGCTGCCTGCGTCATGTAGAAGATGCGCATCTTGTTCGCCATGGGAACGCCTGCGCGCTGGAAATCGACGCGTTCGAGGAAGCGGTTCATCTGGCCGGTAGAGACGCGCTTGCGGCGCTCCGCTGCTACGCGGATCACGGTATCGAGAACGCGATGCACATTCGTTCCCTCTGCTGCTGAAATGAAAAGCACGGGCGCATAATTCAGATACTTGAGCGTGCGGCGAAGCTGCTCTTCAAAGACGGCGCGGTCGGCTGGCGGCTTGCCGTCGGTGCGCTTCGACGTCACCAGATCCCACTTGTTCACCACGATGATGACGGAGCGGCCGCTCTCGTGCGCGTAGCCTCCGATCGTCGCATCCGAGGCAGTGACGCCTTCCGTCGCGTCGATGATGAGCAGGGCCACGTCGGCGGCTTCAAGATGCTTGCGGGCCATGATGACAGAAAGCTTTTCCGCCATCAGATGCGTCTTGCCTTTGCGGCGAATACCGGCTGTATCGACAATGCGAAGCTGCTGGCCCGCGTGTTCGATGACTTCATCGACTGCATCGCGCGTGGTGCCGGCGATAGGCGAGACGATCGCGCGCGAGGAGCCCGTCATCGTATTGAGCAGCGTTGACTTGCCGACGTTCGGGCGTCCGATGATGGCGACGCGCGTCTCATGCTGTTGAAATTCTCCATGGGTCCGATGGGGCGCGTCTTTCTCCGGCTCTTCCGCTGATTCTTCCTCAGTCGTTTCGACCGGCTCTTCCTTTGCTTCCGGAAAAGTAAGTACCGCGAAGACTTCGTCGAGCAGGTCGCCGATATTGTGGCCATGCTCGGAGGAGACGGGGACGAGATTTTTGATTCCCAGGCGGCGGAAGTTCTCGGCTCCTGCATCGAGTGCTTCGATGTCGATCTTATTCACGGCAAGAAAGAGCGGTTTGCCGGTTTTTTGCAGCAGGCGGGCAAGGTCGATATCGGGCGAGGCCAATTCGGTGCGTCCATCGACGACCATTACGATAGCCTGCGCCTCTTCGAGCGCGACGCGCGCCTGGCGGAAAATTTCTGCCGGGATCAGCGCTTCATCGTCGGGAACGATGCCGCCGGTATCGACAAGGCGGGCAACATGCCCATTCCATTCGACTTCGCCGTAGATGCGGTCACGGGTGATGCCGGGTTCGTCGCCCACAATGGAACGGCGCGAGCCGGTGAGGCGATTGAAAAGAGTGGACTTGCCGACGTTGGGCCGGCCCACGATGGCGAAAACCGGAGCATCGCTGTTCCCCTCATGGAATTTTGTTTTGCGCGTCGGACGTTTTCTGGCTTTCAAATTCTTTCTCCTCGGTGACGCGCTCGGAAGGCGAACACTTGTCTATTATAGAAACCAGTATATTCGCCGGAATTTCGCCCAATGTCCACCGTCACTCAAATTGTGCCTTCGCTGCCCTCTCTCTATGATTTCTTCGCTCCCGGAGGCGTGCTGTCGCGTTCGAGCCTGCCCTATGAGTTTCGCAAGGGGCAGCTTGAGATGGCGCAGGCGGTGGAGCGCGCTCTGAAGGAACATAAGCACCTGATTGTGGAGGCGGGCACGGGTACTGGCAAGACGCTTGCGTATCTGCTGCCGGCTCTGCGCACGGGGCAGCGCGTGATCATCTCGACGGGGACCAAAAACCTGCAAGAGCAGCTTTACTTCAAGGACGTTCCCTTTCTCGAATCGCTGCTCGGGCCGCTGCGTGTCTGCTACATGAAAGGCCGCGCGAATTATCTGTGCCGCCATAAGCTTTATGCGCTTCGCGACCAGCCGATCCTCAATGGGCTGGAAGAAATAGAGCAGTATCGAGCCATCGCAGAGTGGGAAAAGACAACGGCGACCGGCGACCGTGCGGAAATCGATTCGTTGCCGGAGACGAGCGCGGTGTGGGCGAAGCTCGATGCGCGCAGCGAGGCATGCCTGGGGCAAAGCTGTCCGAACTACGAGCGCTGCTTCATCACCGAGATGCGGCGCAAGGCGGCGGAGAGCGATGTCGTCATCGTGAACCATCATCTCTTCTTTGCCGATCTCGCCATCAAGCAGCAGGCCAAGGCCGCTCCGGATGCGGGCGTGCTTCCCGAGGCTGCTGCGGTGATCTTTGACGAAGCGCATGAACTGGAAGATGTGGCGTCGAGTTATTTCGGCATCAGCCTGAGCAATGTACGTTTTGAGGAGCTGGCGCGCGATCTGGAAACCATGCTGCGTGCCAAGCAGGCGCTGAGCAGCGGTGTACAGTCAGCATCGCAGCTGGTGCGCGAGCGGGCGCGCATGTTTTTCGGCGCGCTGCCGATGGGTGTGGGCGGCGAAGGCCGCATGCAGTTTTCCAACCGCGAAGAGTTTCTGGAGACGCAGGGCGATCTCTACATCGGTCTGCTGAATGCGCTGCATCGGCTTGAGGGCGAACTCGAGCGCGTGCGCGGTGTCGATGAAGCTCCAGGGCTGAGGAAGCGGGCGGCTGACATTCGCGAGCACCTGAAATTTCTGATGGAGGCCGATGATCACAACACTGTCTTCTGGCTGGAGCGCCGGAATGCCGGACGCGCGCGAGAAGCGGGCCGCAACACCTATCTGCAGGCCACGCCCATCGATGTGTCGCAGCTGCTGCATGAATTGCTCTTTGAGAATTTCCCCAGCGTGATCCTGACTTCGGCAACGCTGACGGTGCAGGGCGGCTTCGAGCACATTCGCAAGCGTGTGGGAATGCAGGACGCCCGCGAGCTTGTCGTGCCTTCGCACTTCAAATATGGTGAGCAGGCCTTGCTCTATCTGCCTCCCGATATGCCCGATCCGCGCGATGCGAATTTTCAGGAGCAGGCGATAAAGCACATCCGCCGCGTGCTCGAATTCTCTGAGGGACGCGCCTTCTGCCTCTTCACCAGCTACCAGCAGATGCGCGATATCTACGAACGGCTCCTGATGGAACTGCCATATCCGCTGCTGTTGCAGGGCAACGCGCCGCGCAAGGCTCTGCTGGAAGAATTTCGCGCAACGCCGAACGCCGTGCTCTTCGGTACATCGAGCTTCTGGCAAGGTGTGGATGTGCAGGGCGAGGCGCTGAGTTGCGTCATCATCGACCGCCTGCCCTTTGCCGTGCCGACCGACCCGGTCGTGCAGGCACGCATGCGCGCGATTGAAGAAAACGGCGGCAGCCCCTTCTTCGAGTATCAGGTGCCGGCGGCGGTCATCACGCTGAAGCAGGGCTTTGGGCGTCTGATTCGCTCGCTCGAAGACCGCGGCGTGCTCATGC
>JAATFH010000459.1 GCA_015655315.1 Terriglobales bacterium | reverse complement strand
TCGAATTGCACGGTTGTTGCCTTAGATAGAATGACTTGTCTGAAGTTGTTCGCACCCGAGACAGCATCGCCGGGGGTGTTGGGTTTCGGATATAGCTTGAGAATTGCCTGCCCCACTGGATCCATTTCTCCGTTGGGAATCACATTGTTTGGATAGGCAGGCCGGGCGTAGGCGACCGGGTCGATCTGGAAGGGATCAAAGATCTGATTCTGGACCGGATTGCCGTTCTGGTCGTAGGTCATTGTCTGCGAGAAATCACCGTTGATCTGGGCAGCGGTGGGCACGGTGGCAACGATATTTACCGGGTTACTCGAGATGACCGTCTCAAGATCCGCAAAAAAGAAGGTCTTGTTTTTGACAATCGGGCCGCCGATCGAGGCGCCGAACTGATTCTGTGAATGGCCTGGCTTCGGGCCGCTGTTGAAATAGTCGCGTGCGTCGAAGATGGAATTCTGGTTGAACTCATACGCGCTGCCGTGCAGGGAGTTCGTTCCCGACTTCATGACCTCATCAATCACCGTGCCGCCGTTGTTCCCGTACTCCGCGGAAAAGCTGTTGTTCTGGACCTTTACTTCCTGCAGGGCCTCGACCGTAGCCTGGTAGTAGATATTTGAGGTGCCACCCTCTCCCTGCTCCGGAGCGGTGGTGAGCGTGCCGTCGAGGCGAATTTCGGCAGTGGAATTTCTTTGCCCATTGGAAACGAAATTTGTTCCCGCGGGATATGAGTCGTTGATCCCTGAGCCGGCGGTTTCAGTAACGCCGGCGGCAAGGAAGGCGAGTCCGAAGGGATCGCGGTTTGCCAGCGGTACCTGAGTCAGATACTTTTCGCCGATGTCTGCGCCCAGCGTGGCATTGTCGGCGTCAAGGAGCACCGGCACCGACTCGACGGTGACGCTGGTGTTGGCGGCGGCAGGCACCAGCGTCACATTCAACGTTGTTTGTTGATTGACGACGAGAACGATTCCGGGCTTCTCCACCGGACCAAAGCCGGGTGCTTCGATCAGCATGCGGTAAGTGGACGCGGGCAACGCAATAAACACATAGAGCCCGTGATCGTTGGACACTGTCTTTTGCGAGACATTGGTGCCGGTATCCGTCAAAGTAACGGCAGCGTGAGGGATGACGGCCCCTGAGGAATCGGACACGGTGCCGCGCACTTGACCCTGATCGTTCGACTGCGCTCTGGAGGAGTGGGGCAAACAGCAAAGACCGAGGATGAGGGTAAGGACTCGGAACCCACGAAAGGTTCTCACAATGATGCCTCCCGTTTGGGGTTTCATTTACTTCCCATGTGTTACGTAATTAACGTGTTTAGTTGCTTTTGCGATACATGTCAAGAAAAAAAGGTTTCGAAACCCGTCATTCTTGCTTCTAAAAACAAAACCGGACGAATAGGACAGCGGTCGTTACATCACCGTGTTGTCCAAAAAGCTCCGGCTGAAGATCGACAGCAGCGGTCTTAACGAAGGACTCCAAATCGGCAGGAAAGCCTTTATTCTGCAGGCTTGGCGGGAACCTATGATTGCGAGAAAGAGCGGGGTTTGGCGAAGTTTGAGTTCGGCCTCAGATGGGCTGCTCCGTGTCTCAAGTCACCTTTCAGGCCATACCAAGATCATGCAACGCCAGGCGAGCGCCCCTTAGATTGGCTAGTTTCATCTCGGAATACTTCCTTGAGAGAATGACCCCGTCGGCTCCCCCGTGAAAAGCCGCGATAACCGCATCTCTGGTTCCATCGAGAGTGCACTTGCTATGACCAGCTTCTGTAGGAATGTCGATGTCAATGCCCGGCCACAACTGCGTCCTGGTTCCCTTGAGCCCTGCGCGTGAACGTTTGGTTTCGCGATATACGTAATCCGCCGACAGACCGGTGAATGGGATCTCGGCCAAACTCTTTTCCTGGTAGCCCAACACGCGGTAGTGGAATTCCAGCAGTTCCTGCTGTGGCACATCTCCGTAAAGTGTCTGATGGACACTGTCAATGTAGCCCGCCATCCGTTCGCCGGCGCAGTTGTGATACATCACGATCTTTAAAAAGTCGGATACTGGCGCAATCGCAGCCAGATCCTGCTCGGCGCGATAAATCGGATTAAAAGAATTGGTGGAACAAATATGCCATCCCACACCGAGTGATGGATTCACATCCTTGACATGCTTATAGATGGCCGCATAGGTCTCGCGAAGGCTGTCCGTCCAAAGCATTTCCCATGCGAGAAGTTCCGGGTAGCGCAACATAAGCCGCCACAGCTTGACGTAGTAACCATCGACTGGCCGTTGCCCTTTACGGCTTGCATCCACGAACTTCGCCAGTTCGAGAAACCCTTCTTCGGCACGCTCAGGATTGATGCCGCGTTGTCTCGCCTTTGCCTTGCAGTAATTGCAAAAGCAGCACACTTCGCGGGGATTCGACGATCCCCCTTCCTGGCTCGCACCGAGTGCCTCGGAAAATGCACCCTGGCGCTCTGAGCACCACATAATGCCGTCGATGTCATAGGAGCGGGACCAATCTTCCACGATACCCAGGAGGAAGTTTCGGTAATTCGGATTGTTAAAGCAAAGCGTGGTTGCGGCCTTGCCCATTAAATCTTTCTCCTGGAGTTGGTCGATGCCTGGGATATCCTCGCGGAACGCATCCTCAAACCAGCATATGGTTTTGATGCTGCGCTTCCTGGCGGACGGCAGGACCGCCTCGAGCACATCATAATTGCCAAGATCAGGTGCGCGAGTGCCCTTGAAGCTAGTGTTCCTGTAATACTGAGGGTGAATCGTGGCGTAATTTCCACCGTACAATG
>JAATFH010000221.1 GCA_015655315.1 Terriglobales bacterium | reverse complement strand
GGCCTGCTTGTTGTTCTCAACCCCATTCACAATCGACGCCACATCTTTCAGAAAGACAGGGGCGCCGTTGCGGAACGCAACTACGACGTTTTTGTAGTCGTCGCTGGTCTGGAGCTGATCATTCGCATCAATCTGATAATCCTGCCGCGGGCCATCGAAGTTGCCTTTGGCCGCATTGACGCTGGTCTGGGTCAGCGCAGTCCGCACATCCTCTAAGTTGATGCCGTAGGAGGACAGCTGCCCCGGATTGACCTGAATGCGAACAGCCGGCTTTTGTCCGCCGCTGATGCTGACCAGGCCCACGCCACTGAGTTGGGAAATCTTAGGAGCAAGGCGCGTGTCGACAAGATCCTCGACCTGCGGGAGCGGAATCGACTTCGACGTGATTGCCAGCGTAAGAACAGGCGCGTCGGCAGGATTGGTCTTGCTGTAAACCGGTGGCGCGGGCAGCACTGATGGCAGCAGGCTTTGCGCGGCGTTGATGGCGGACTGCACCTCTTCTTCCGCAACATCGATATTGAGCGAAAGATTGAACTGCAGGACGATGATCGAGCTGCCACCGGAACTGGTGGAGGTCATCTGACTCAGCCCTTGCAACTCACCAAACTGGCGTTCCAGAGGAGCGGTGACCGTGGTCGCCATCACCTGCGGGCTGGCTCCTGGGTAAAAAGTCAGCACCTGGATAGTGGGATAGTCCACTTCCGGCAGGGCTGAGACTGGCAGCTGCGTAAACGCAACCAGACCTACGAGGAGAATCGCCGCCATCAGCAATGCCGTGGCGACCGGCCGCAGGATGAATGGGCGAGATGGGTTCACGGAGTGTCGGTCTCAGCTGTACTTTGCGGCAGCGGTTGTGTCGAGATATTGACCTTTGAGCCGTTCTGCAGTTTCTCAAAGCTGCTGGTTGCCAATAGATCGCCGGGGTTGATGCCCTCTACCGCTGTCATTCCGTGATCGGAAACGCCTGGCTTGATGTTTTTCACGTTTGCGACGCCATTGGTAATGACATAGAGGAATGATGTCTGACCGTTGTGCTGGATCGCCGAGGACGGAATCAAAGTCACACCATGCTCGGTCGTTACAAGCAGGCGTGTATTCACGAACTGGTTGGGGAAGAGGGTTGCATTGCGATTGTCAAAGATTGCGCGGAGTTTGACAGTGCCCGTTGTGGTGTCGATCTGGTTGTCCAGGGCCAGCAGCTTGCCAGTGGCGAGTTTCTTGGTCTGTTCACGATCATAAGCATCGACCGTGAGCCCCACTCCCCGACCCTTCTGCGCCAATACGTCGGAAAGATAATCCTGGGCGAGAGTGAAGACCACAGTGATGGGCTGAACCTGGGTGATGACAGCCAGCACGGTGCTGCCGCTGGACTGCACGAGATTGCCCGGATCGACAAGACGCAAACCGACGCGTCCGGTGAACGGCGCGACGATATGACAGTAGGAAAGTTGCACCTTATCGAAGTCAAGGGTTCCCTGGTCGGATCGAACCAGCCCTTCGTCCTGGGCGACGATCTTTTCCTGATCGTCAAGCTGCTGCTTCGCAATGGCATTGCGACCCCAGGCCGTCTTGTAGCGCTCTAAATCCATCCTGGCCTGTGACAGGAGATTGGTGTCGCGCTGGAGCGCGCCCTCAGCCGACTCGACCTGTGCCTCGTACTGGCGAGGATCTATCTCGACCAGCGGGTCACCTTTCTGGACCGTCTGGCCTTCGCGATAATGCACCTGCGTTACGACGCCGGTTACCTGGTTATAGATGGAGGCCGTATACACGGGGGTTACCGTACCGATGGCGTCGCGATATACCCCAATATCGCCCTTCTGCGCGGTGGTAACCGTCAGCGTCACCGGACCGCCAAAGCCGCGGCGGCCACCGCCACCGGCAGTTGCGCTTTTTGAGGGGTCATCATGGTGGCGCAGGATAACCACGAGAATGACCGCAAAAACCAACAGAAGAAGAATCCAAAGCCACTGGCGCCGCTTGCGAGAAGGCTTCGCAGGGTCACCTGAGGAGGTGCTCGTTAGCTGATGATCGGGCGGAATGGGCTCAGGCAAATTTTGATCCATCTTGTCTTGTCATACCTTTGGGCACAGCCTTCCTTAGCAGGCGCTATTTCTCGAAAGCATCTAAGGCGTTTATTTTCGTGCCCGTTGTCACTGAAACTAAGAACATGGACCGCGGGACCGTTCGCGAAATTTTTATCTGGCCAAAACTCGGCGTAGATTTTAGGACGACTGAATACTACGAATAGTTGCAACGTGTTACGTGTTGCAATGATATCAAGATCGACTGGGACCGTGATTCTTAAGATACCTGCCGAATGCATACCTCTGGCATATTTAAGATTGCGTAAATTTAACTGAGCGAAATTTGTCTTCCGCTGGCCACGTTCGCTGTTCTTTTATCGTCGAATCGAATTAAAATGTCTTTTCGGTATCTTGCTGCCGTCCACAAGATTAGAGAAAATTGAGCGCAGGCTGAATTCAGTTTCGTCCGCCGCGGCACTCGTTGGAACAGGAGATTCACTATGCCTCTCCTCTCGTTCTTAAGTGTTTTCCCTGTGCTGGGCTTCGTCTATACGCTCTGCTTCGTCGTGAGGGAGGAAAGGGCTAAGCTGTCGGATGGGGCAGCATCACCGACGATCCCATCTCTCGATTTTCCATCCCGTCAGCTTCCCTTTCCAGACAGGCGGCAAGTTAAGTGGATATCCACAAACGAGTTCAAGGTCTTATCTCGCCAGTCCGATAGCTTGATCCTCATCGTCCTCAGAAAAAAAGCTGAGACGAAGCTGATTCCATTTCCAGAGTCGCGTATTTTGTACATCGAGCCAGATCGATTGATCGACCTATTGCGATGGCTCCCTCCCTCCTGCGGCGCCATACTCTATGGCACTTCAAGCCGCCTCTCTTCAACTATCTGGAGGATTCGCAATCTCGTCGGCTCGGCTCCCATTTATTTTGTTTGCGAAACGCCACTCTATTCTGAAGGCCACGCTTAGAGCCCAACACAGGCTCTGGTCATGCCTTTCATGGAACCTGCGGCCCCGTCCGCCTTCCCTTGCGTCTTGCCTCGATCACGATTACCAGCTCTGTGACGAGAAGAACGAGGCCAAATGGGATCATGCGTGTACCCACCGTTGCCGGCCACAATAGACCAAAGTCGGAGCGCCAATCCAGTATCGTGAGTGCGAGACCGCCGAAAAGCAGGAAGGATCCGCACCATCGCCGGAATTGTGCCGAAATTTCGCTTTCCCCCTTATATCGATTGCCACGAATTTCGCTGATCGATTGTCGACCCAGCCCGTGATGGTCATAAATGCGGCAGAGGAGAGCGGGATAAAGTTCAGCCTGTTGCGTAGCGTGCGCTTCAGCGTCGGCCAACGTGGGGAAGATAGCGCAGTATGGTCCATCGATCGCAATGCTATGTGGCTGGTCAGAGCGCGGGGGCTGGAATCCGGAGTAAAGGATCGCATATTCGCCAGGCACCATCCGTTCATTCCAGCATTGTGGTCTGGAATCCGGATCAAAGAGCGGCAGAGTGCGTGGCGGAACCATCGATAAGTAAAAGTATACGAAGAAACGGTTCGGTTTCACTGAATGCGGACGCCGGTTCTACACTCTAAGGGAATATTCCTGACAGTAGGAAAGGCCATGCACGCGTTGCTCGTTAGATACATTGTCGGCATCCTGCTTGGTCTTGCTCTTAGCCCACCCCTGCGAGCGCAGGTGCCATCAGAAGATGCACAACGCGCTCTCGATCATGCCGTTCGAGAGACCCCGTCCGTTGCTCTCGTCCTTGACGCAAGAACGGGGCGGATTCTTGCAGCGGCGCGTCTGAACGAAAGCGTGCAAAGTGCTCCGGGTTCGGTTCTGAAACCGCTCTATCTGATGCACGCATTGCAGCGTGACCTTATTTATCCGCAAACGACGGTAATCTGCCGGCGAACTCTCCGCATAGCCGGACGCAACGTGGACTGTACGCACCCTCGGAGTGAGACCGTGTTCGATGCGGAGAAGGCACTGGCATATTCATGCAATAGTTATTTCTCTGAGATGGCAAAGCGATTCACACCGAAAGACACCGTGGACGCGCTAGGCGACTATGGAGTACCGGGATCAGCCATTCAGCGAACACCCGCAAACACGCTACAAATGCAGTTGCTTATTCTGGGCCTCGACGGTGTCTCCGTCGCACCAATGCAGCTGGCTCAGGCTTACCGCAAGCTCGCAAACCAGTTCGGCAATCTGCCCCCAGATGCCTCAACGCAGGCGGTTGCGCGAGGTCTGGTAGACTCGGTGGCCTACGGCATGGCTCACGATGCATACGTAAATGGACTATCCGTCGCAGGCAAGACAGGCACGGCAAGCAATCCCGGACAGCCGTGGACGCATGGCTGGTTCGCGGGATTCGCACCCGCAGAATCCCCAAAAGTGGTTGTCGTCGTTTATCTGCCAAGAGGCAATGGTGCAGATGCAGCGCATGTCGCGCAAATATTTCTCAATGGATACAAAGGCGTCCTGCTTCCGTGAGATGGCATCTCGCTCTTTTCGGCCTTATTTGCTTTGCCCCCATGGCCTCAGCGCAAAATGCTGTCCGAGAGAGCACTGTAACTGTAAGGCTATTTTCAACCCACATCGGTCGTGAAGTGACCTTCAGCCCGCTGGGTTCCAGGAATACGCTGCGCTTCTGTCTGCAGTGCTCTCCAATAACGATAGATACACCCGCCATATTGAAGCAGATCAATGGTCAGCTTCACATGATGGGCGAAACAGCAGGTTCTCCCCATAAGCAGGTGGAGTTCATGGGAACATTCCGCGTCCGCATCGAAGGTTCGTCAGAGGTTGAAACCGCGGCAGGGCGATGGATCGTGAATGGGACCACGACGGGCCTCCGCATTCTGCTCACTACATCTACCGAAGGCTATGTCATCGCCGCATTGAACGGAGAAGCCGCCGCGGATGAACCTCTGGAATCACTCAAGACAATGGCGGTTGTGGCTCGCACCTTTGCGCTGACGAACGCGCACCGCCACGCCGCCGAAGGATTCGATTTTTGTGACAGCACACATTGCCAGGCGCTTCGTTTCGCTTCTGCCCGGCCTGAAGTGGAAGAAGCCGTCCGGGCGACAACGGGAGAAACCCTCTGGGATGGAGCGCATCGAGCCGAGGCCTATGCAACGCAGCACTGCGGTGGCGAAGCCGAAGACGCAGCGAGCGTGTGGCCTGCGCTTCATGCGTCCTACCTGCACGCGCATCCCGACCCCTATTGCTTGCGTCGCTCGTCAGCCTCATGGCACACGGACATCAGCGTCGCGCAACTGGCCCGCATTCTTCGCGAACAGCATTGGAAGGTTCCAGAACAAATTGAGACCATTCATATAAGCAAGCGAACACCAACCGGCCGCGTGCAAATGCTCGAAGTCTTGGGGCAACAAACGCGGGCCGAGATCTCCGCAAGCAGCCTGCATTTTGCAATCGACCGCGCTATGGGATGGAACCAACTGCGCAGCGATCGGTACCAAATTACATTGAACAATGATGTCGTGCATTTTGAGGGTAAAGGTTACGGCCACGGTGTTGGGCTCTGCCAAACCGGCTCATTTGAGATGGCAGCCGAATGCCGCAACTATCGTGAGATTCTCGCCTTTTACTTTCCTGGCACACGGATTCGCATTACGCCTGAAGATGCAGGATGGAGAGAAATATCCGGCGCCGGCTGGACGCTCGTAGGGACGGATACTTCACAAGATTTTTTGCAGACAGGCAATACAGCCTGGGCAAAGGCGCAATCCACATTCCCGCCGAAAGCTCCGGTGCACCCTGTTGTGCGACTCATGCCGTCGACGGAACTATTCCGGCAAGCAACGGATGAACCTGGGTGGATGCTCGCCTCAACGCGCGGCATAAACATCGTTCTGCAGCCGTTGCCCGTTTTGCGCGCGCATGCCGCTGACTCTTCCACGCTCCTGCACGAATTTCTGCACGTATTGGTGGAGCAGGAAGCAACACCTCAAACACCACTCTGGCTGCGCGAAGGTCTGGTAGAAGTCCTGGCTGATAACAACCTCCACCCAACCGGCGATGCAATGCAGATTTCGGAAATCGAAACCGCCCTGGCGCATCCTGTCACTTTTATGGAGGCACAGCGTGGACATGCAGCATCGGCGCAGTTGGTCCAGCACCTTATCAGTACATATGGATTCCAGACGGTGCGCGGGTGGCTGCGATCCGGCGTGCCGCCTACTGCTCTGGTTCCGCAAGCGCGGCATTGACCGCGTACACCGCCATCAAGCCCAGCACAAAACACCACAGCACCACGTCGAGCGTATACGCTACGACGAGGCGCAAAAGCACGCTGAGGATTTCCACCGTCGTCCCGTGACCGGGAGTCCATCCCACAAGCAATTAGGTGAGATAAGAACCGATGAAGCAGAAGATCACTACAACCAGCCAGTAGAGCAGATGCCGGTAGATACTGCGCACGGACAGCGTGCCGCCGCGAAGTCCGCTGACCGCTCCGACAAATGCAACCGGCAGAAGCAGAGCGACGAGCAGCCATTGAAGCAGATCATAGAAGTGATCCTGCCATGCAACCAGTCTCTGAAACGTGAAGAAACTCCTCTGCCCGGCAGGGAATTTCGAGTTCCAATAACCGGCAAAGAGCATCTCATGGCTTCTGCCAATGCCGATAAGTTGCAGCAGAAAGTAGCCAAGCAGAACCATCGCAAACATTATCAGCAGCCGCAACCACCACGGCGACTCAGTCGGTACGCCACACAGCTTTTGAAAGGTGCGCGCATGCAGAGCAAGGAATGCGAGCACCAGAATGGCCGCTGAAAGCAGGGAAAAAAGAAACTGCCACATGTGAGAATCCGGAATCTGAAGCCATGCAAATGCCAGCAGCATAAGCCCGAGGTTCCCAAGCCATTGCAGCAGCACGATGCCAGTGCCTAACTTCTTACAAGCCAGCTTGAGACTTGTCATTGCTGGCCCTCCACCCACAGATGCAACGCATCGCTCGTTGCTTCTACTCCCGGTTGGTACATCAGATCGACCCTCGCTGGGCTGATACTGAAATCACCGGGGTTAACAACCTTCAATAGATAAAATGACTCCTGACGCCCACTGAAATCCGTGGCAAAGATAGCCGCCCGGTCATCATGAAACTCCTGCCGGGTGAACCAATCATTCCAGATATCCGGGCGATCGGGAATTTTGTAACTGTCGTTGTTCTGAATAAATTCCGTGCCTGCGGGAATTGGATCTTCAATCATGAGATATTTCGCCGCCGTTCCATTGACCGCGAGGTGCACGGCGAGCACGTCTCCCGGCGTCACCGTCCCTTTCAGCGGATCGAGCCGGTAAACAATCTGGTTGTTTTTCTGCATGGGTACAAGTTTGAAATAGTCGCGCGTTAGATTCAGAGACAGATTACCCTTCTGATAAAGCTTCTGCTCCGTCGAGTAGAAAGTCCCCTGCGCCGACCAGTAGGCGCGTCCAGCACCATGTTTAACGATCTGGACCGTGTTGCCTTGCGGCTGTAACGCATTCGCGGGAACATCCACCGGAAGACTTGCCCCGGTTGTTGCATCCACTGAGTTAAAGTGATGCTTCGCGACCGAGCGTCCGTTCACCAGAATCTCGGCATCGAAGTCGGCGTTCAATTCCTGTGAAGATGCCAGATAATCGACAAGCCCGAAGATCACCATGGCTGTTTGCTCCGTCGAATCCCACCAGTAGCCGCCGTTGCGATTTGCCACGAGCCACTGCGCCGCTTGTCCGAGCAATGGATTCTTAGGATCGGCGTGCGTCAGGAAGCGCATGGCAAACGCCGTGCTCTCTGCATCGTTGTCATAGTAAATATCGAGCAACGGATTGTAGCTCGAAGGCCACGACGCCAGCGCTCCGGCACGTTTCGCCTTGTCTTCCAGCACCTTCGCAATCTGTGGAATCCGAGCGTCATTCGAATGCAGCATTGCCAGACCGGTAAGAGCCAGCCCCTCGGATGAAAGGTCGCCGCGGCCTGACCAAAGCTTTTCCATTGAATCATGGATGTCGCCTGCTTCGGCCTCCGCCAGCGCGTACGTTACATAAGCACGCAGGTCGGCAACCATGCGTGGATGCTCGGTCAGAGCTTTCTGCAAATATGCCGTGCCCTTTTGCAACATCTGCTGTTGCACATCGTTGAAGGGATAGGAACGCTTCGCCTCGGCCAATCCCCCGACGACATAAGCGGTCATAAAGACACGGCTATCATCTTCCTTCCACCATCCCCAACCGCCGTCGTCATGCTGGTAATCAGCAAGACGGTCAAACCCTGCGCGAACTTTTGCATCGAGGTCTGCCTGGTCGATATGTGCCGGCAGACTTAGCTTCTTCAGCATCTCAGCCACGATCACATTCGGCAGGAAGCTCGACATCGTCTGCTCCGTGCAGCCGTAAGGATAGGTCGTAAGATAATCGAGCGCTGAGAAGATGCTCCCGGCAATCGATGGGCTTACTTCGACACGAAGACTGTGCGAAGCTGTGTCGGTATTCACTGGGAAATTGATCGCAGCTGTGCTTTGGCCATTGACTTCTTCGATCACGCCAGTCTGATTCAGCTTTTGCACAACACCGACAGGATCGATCGGGAAAGTAATCTCCAGTGCATCAGACTCCTGCGTGCTCAGAGCCTTGGCCAGTAGCGTTGCCGTGCCCACCTGCGATGCCTTCACGCGCCAGAGCAGAGTGCCGTCTCCCTTGGCGGGCACAGTAATCTGCTGCGGAACTCCAGCGACCGTATCGAGACCGCGAACCTCCAGCGAGAGTTGAATCTGCTTCGTCTGATCAAGATAGTTATGTACGATCACCGGAATGGTAAGTTCATCACCCTTACGGAGAAAGCGCGGCGCGCCCATGCGCACGATGATGTTCTTGCGTACGATCACGCGATTGATCGATGCTCCGGCCTTTGTATCCAGAGTGACTGCGCGTACCGTCGTGCGCCACGTAGTCAGCGAATCAGGGAAGGTGAGGGTTACGCGCGCGTGTCCTTGCGCATCGGTGTGTATACTCGGCGACCAATAAGCTGTATCTGGGAACGCCTTGCGCACCTTGGACTGCACCACATCGTTGCCCGGTTTTACCTGCGCCAGTTGCGGACGATAGCGTGACTGCCGCTCAGCCAGCATCGGCGACTTGTTCCCAGCGCGTCCACTGAAGTAGTACTGCAAAGACGAATCGTAAGGAGCATAGACATAGCGGTCCGGGTAAAGACGCTTGACGATATCTCCACTGTTGTCCGGATATATCGAGTACAGTGCTTCGTCCACGACTCCTAAGCTGAGATCAGCACTTACCACCTTGCCCTGAGAATCGCGTGTATACACGTCGTACGCAGCGGTCTGCTGCGGCTGGAACACCTGGCTCGCGGGTGCGATCTCCACCTGCAGGTGCTCCTGCACTGGCGGTACCTTAAGCTGCTTACTGGTCTGGTACATCTGGTCGTTTTCGACAAAAACAGCACTCACGTCGAGGTTCGGCTGCGAATCCGTCGTGATCGGCAGATCGAACGAGAGTGTCTTGCCGTCGGATGAAAGTACCTTTCTGAACTCAATCGAATAGCCCGAAGCAACCACCAGGGCATGGAAATGATCGATCTGCGAAATAATACTCAGGTGCGCCGTATCGCCCGGCGCATAGCTCTTCTTGTCGGCGACAATCTGCACGTTCTGCGATGCCCCGCCGAACCACGACGCATCGCCGCCGCCCATCACCCAGACGTACGTCGAATCCTGCACCACTCGTTTCTCCGGCGTTGTCGCCGATGCCTCGACCTCAGCCGTACCCGCGGTTAGCGTCGCAATCGTCGCCTGCCCCGCGCCGCGAAGATCGGTCGTTACATCCGCCGTTCCTCCGCTGGTCGTTTCCGTTTTGCCGTTCAACCAACGTCGATAAACAAGTTGTAGATGCACGGTGGTCTGGACCGGCTTGTTGTCGTAATCGACCGCAGTCACGCGGAATGTGCCTGACTCACCGGCGCGCACCGCATAACTCGCCGGCTCTACGTGAATGCGAAAGCTGCCGTATGTGGCAAGAAAGCGTCCGCGTCCGGTAATCTCGCGGTTTGCCGCATCGGTCACGCCTGCTTCAATCGTGTAGTCCTGATCCTCGCGCCTTTTGCTGCTCGCGTCGAACTTTGTCGGAACCGAAATCGTCAACTTGCCGTTTGCATCCAGCTTGCCCGTCTGCTCCGATTGCTGCTCGGCAGCGTACATATCGACCGAACCATTGCCGTCAGAAGAGTCATAGGTACCCGGATCCTGGCTGTCGGAATCGCCCTCATCCCACCAGTAATGCGGGGAGTGATAGATGCGATACTTCACCTGCGCATTCGCAACCGGCTCCCCAAAGAAATAGCGCGAATCAATGACGACCTGGTTCGTCTCGCCTTGCAGAACGCGCGGCTTCACTGCACTTACGCGCACCTGGTATCCCGGCTTCTTATATTCCTCGACGCGAAAATCTCCATTCGCCCTGTCGGCGCCGTCTCCCAATCGAATCGAGTAGTAACCAAGTGCAGCGTTCGTGGCCAGAGTCAGGTCGCCAACGACAGTTCCGTCCTTCGATATCGGCATCTGTTTGTCGAAAATGGAGTGGTCCTGCTCATCGGCAACGACAACATGAATGGCGCTGATCTTCGGCAATTCGAGGTGGTTCTCTATGCGTTCGCGCAGAATCGCCTTCCAGTGAACGGTGTGCCCTGGACGATAGACGGGGCGGTCGGTATACACAAACGACGCCCAGCGGTTGCTCTGCATCGCGCTGAAGGCGTAGCTCGCTGGAGTCACGACCGCAGCGTCGCTCCCCGAAGTCGCAATCACCCAGACGTTGTCACGCTGTTCTTTGCTTGCAGGCGCGTGTAGTTCGGCAATGCCATCGGCATCCGTCTCGGCGCTGGCTTGCTCACTCGCGCCAAAGCCCAGCTTCACCTGCGCATGACCAATCGGAGCGCCACTGCGCCTGTCTACGAGATACGCCAGCACCGAACCCGCGCTCGTTCGCGTGATCAGCGCCATGCGGCTTACCATCAGGACTGTGTAAGCCTTGTAATGACCATCCGTAGCTTCAATCAGGTAGAAGCCCGCGGGTAGCGGGTCGATTGGCAGATCCTGGGAGTCAGAGATGTACGTGGGTGGAACTTCCTGCCTCCATCGCGCCACCAACTGTTTGTCATTCAGCAGCGGGATCTGCGCGAACTGCGCGACGCCGACAATACGGCTGCGATGTGCGATGCTCGCCTGTTTGGCGCGAAAGACATCACGGGTCTTCGAAGAAAATTGCTGCCGGAAAAACTGCCGCACCAGAAACCACAGATGGTGGTTCCAGTCATGAAAGC
>JAATFH010000375.1 GCA_015655315.1 Terriglobales bacterium | reverse complement strand
GATCCGGTAGAAGAGCTGATGCGCGACGGCGGCGAGATTATTTTGAACATTGCCGCATCGCCGTATTGGCGGGGAAAACGCAAGACACGCCGTGAGATGCTGGCAGCGATTGCACGCCACCATTGCGCTCCGGTTGTGATGGTGAATCAGGTGGGCGGCAACGACAGCCTGCTCTTTGACGGGTCGAGTCTCGTGATCGCAGCCGATGGTACGGTGATCGCGCAGGCAAAGTCGTTTGAAGAAGACCTGATCTTCTGCGATCTCACCACACGCACCGGCGACATGCACTGGCAGACGGACAACATCGATGAAGCCGTGTACAACGCACTGGTGATGGGCACGCGGGATTACGTGCGGAAGTGCGGCTTCTCTAAAGCTCTCGTGGGCTTGAGTGGAGGCATCGACTCCGCGCTGGTGGCGGCGATTGCCGTCGATGCGCTGGGAAAAGAGAATGTAACCGGCATCGGTATGCCGAGCCCGTATTCCTCGACCGGATCGGTGGACGACAGCCGCGAGCTGGCTGAGAATCTCGGCATTCGTTTCGAGATGATTCCCATCAACAATCTTTTTGCAGAGTACGGCAAGGCCCTCGATCCTCTCTTCGCCGGACTGCAGCCGGATATCACGGAAGAAAATATTCAGTCACGCATTCGCGGCAGCCTGCTGATGGCGTTGTCGAATAAGTTCAATGCGCTGGTGCTGACGACAGGCAATAAGTCGGAGATGTCGGTAGGGTACTGCACGCTCTATGGCGACATGGTCGGTGCGCTGGCGGTCATTGGAGATGTCGTGAAGACGCACGTCTACGCGCTATGCCGTTTCGTGAATCGCGAAGGCGAGCGCATTCCCTCCGCCATCCTGGAAAAGCCTCCGTCGGCCGAACTGCGGCCGGGACAGAAAGATACGGACTCGCTTCCACCCTACGAGGTTCTCGATCCGATTCTGGAAGCCTATGTTGAGCGCTATGAAACGCCAGAGGAGATCGCGACAAAACAGCATGCCGATCTCCAACTGGTGCGCAAAGTCGTCAAACTGGTGGAACGAAGCGAATATAAGCGCCAGCAGGCAGCGCCCGTACTTAAGGTCACGATGAAAGCTTTCGGGCCGGGCCGCCGCTTTCCTATTGCAGTAAAAGTTCAGGTATAGACTCTGTAAAGACTCGCTGCTTCGGCAGAAAGGAAATCGATGCAACTTCTTGCTTCTCTTCGCAATACTCTTTTTGCGATCGCTCTTATCGGCATGGCTGCGCCGCTGCTGCATGCGCAGGCAACGGAAGAGGTGCCGGCTGCGCCCAGCGCCACTGCTGCTCCTGCTCCATCCGGACCGCCGCAGTTTCCTCCGGTAGACCCCGCGAACTTTACATCGGACACACCGAGCAAAGATACGGTGAATGCGTTTCTGCATGAGTTCTGGGGCTACGATCCGGATCGCATCTGGCAGATTCAGGCGATCCAGAAGACGGCGGCTCCGGGCGTGAGCAAAGTGACGGTTCTAGCCGCGCAGAAGACCAACCCGCAGATTGGAACGCTGCAGTTTTTCACGACTCCGGACGGCCAGCATCTTATTTCAAACGAGGTCCTGCCGTTTGGCGTACGTCCATTCGACGCGCCGCATAAAGTATTGCAGGCCGAGGCCAATGGCCCATCGCGCGGCGCGGCTTCCAAGGATCTGCTCCTCGTCGAATTCGCCGACTTCCAATGCCCGCATTGCAAAGCCGTGCAGCCGACCATACAAAAATTGCTGCAGGACTTTCCCAACGCGCATTTTATTTTCGAGAATCTCCCGCTCACATCGATTCATACCGAAGCTCTCAAAGCCGCTCTGTACAGCGTGTGCGTGGCGAAGCTGAATGGCAACGATGCGTTCTTCAAGTTCTCCGACGTGGTATTTGAAAATCAGGCAGCGTTGACGCCGCAGACCTCCGACGCCACGCTCAACGATGCCGCTACCAAGGCTGGCGCGGACGCTGCCAAGGTCGGAGCATGTGCTCAGACACCGGAAGCGAAGGCCACGGTCGATGCCTCCATCAAACTGGCGCAAACCCTCAACGTGAATGAGACGCCGACGCTGTTTGTGAATGGGCGCGGTATTCCGATGGGCGCGGCTCCGTATGAGACGCTGCAGAAGATTATCGCGTTTCAGGCGAAGGAAGATAAGTAGCGTGGACTGGCCTCATCCTTCGCAAGAGTGAAAGATGAGGCCAGCTGTGCTTAAGGGTGAACCGGCAACATCACGAGCTGGCTTGCTGGCCTGGTATGACTCAGGCGCACAATGTGCGGCGTGATGAGGATGATCAGTTCCGACACATCGAGATCGCCGTTCTTGTTTGTCGTCGACTGAAAACCGGGTAGCTCGCTGAGTCCCGGAACGCCGCTCACCGCCGAGCTTTGCTGTCGCGTCAGATTGCTCATCACCAGTGCGCTCTCGCCCTGCGGCAGCGTGATCGTCGCCGTGTATTGCTGGCTGTTGAGAATCGGATTGCCGTTGGCGCTCTGCCCGCTCAATGACTCGATCTTGAAATCGATTTTCAACGCAACATCTTTATTCGTTTGGACGTGCGGCGTCGCCTTCAGTGTCAGGCCAAGGTCTTCATATTGCACCTGGGGGATCGTCTGATTCAGGATGCTCTGCAAGGCGGCGGAGTTGATGCCCAGGCCCTGCAGCGCGCTCGATATTCCTGCCTGGGAAACACCGGGAATCCCGAGCGACGTTCCTGTCAGTCCAGAATAGGTAGATGTGATGATGGGGTAGCGTGAACCGCTGCGAATCGTCCCTTCTTCCAGATCCTGAAGGCGCAACTGTACCTGATCCAGAATGCGGGTGTCGGACGAATTGAGGGCCAGATTGACCGTAGCGCCCTGGTTCAAGGTCAGGCCGCTCTGCGTGATCCCGCCGCCAAAGAGCGCAAACGGCTGATTGAACACCGTCCCGGAGAGAGCTCCCGTAGCCACAAGGATGGCAACGATGGCCACATCATCACCGGCATTCGCCAGCCCCGAGGAAATAATCTGCTGTACCTCGCTCTGGTTGTTCTGGATGATTTGATTGACTTCCGTGGGGACGTTGAAGATGGTCGTCTGTTGCGGGAGCTGCGCCCCGATGTTGGTCATCCGGGTGCGAGCGATCTGATAAAGGCGCAGTTCCAGCAAGACCTGGCTGCGTCCTTCCAGCAGGTCCACGAGCGTGTGATTCAAGGCGTCGATGCGTTCCTGCGGTGCGCGAATGGTGAGCGTGTGCGCGTCCGTGCGAATCGTAGCCTGCTGCGCTTCGAAAACATTGCGAGCAATATTGCCCATGTCACTCATCTCAGTGGTAGTCAGGCCGGGCAGGTATACGGTTTCCAGGACTTCGCGTTGGAACTTGGCGCGATTTTCTTTGTTATCCACCGCCACAAGCACCCGCTTTTCATCGAGAGGGACAAAGAAGGTGTTCGTAATCAGCTTGATCATCGTTGCCGCTTGCGCGAAATTAACGTCATCGGCATCGTAGCGGATGATCTGGTTCTTTACCGACAGATCCAGCGTCGGCGTAATGCCGTACGCCGTCATCACCTGGCGCAGAACTTCGCTGGCGGCGCTGCGAATGTGAAAGCTTTGCCTGCCTTCTTTGGGTGTAAGCACCACCGGCGCGGCAGCTTCCTCGGTGGATGGAAGCAAAACCGCGTCATGGGGACTGGCATCTCGCGCAAGGTCATCGATGTGTTGCTGCACGATGAGATTTTTGGGATCAATCAGATACGCTTGCGCCAGAAGCGAGCGTGCCGTGTCGTCATGCCCCAGTAAACGCGCTTTGCTCGCATCCTGCACCAGCTGCGTGAGCTCATGTTCTCTCGCGATGTTCAATGCAGCACGGTAGTCATTGTTGGCGGGGTCTAGTTTCGTCGCACGCTCGAATTGCTTTTCCGCTTCGTGAAGATCGTTTTTCACGAGAGCTTTCGCGCCTTCCAGAAATGCCTTCGACGCCTCGCTCTTTTCGTGCTCCGAGGCAGGTTTCTGCACGGCAGGCGGGCTCTGCGGTTCTTGAGCCGGCGCGTCTATGGCGACGCCTGCAAGCGCTGCGCATAAAACCAGAATCGTGCTGCGGAGAAAGATCATACCTGAGCGTTTGGCGCCGGGGAGAGCAGTGCTGTGAGCGTGCTGACGCAGACCTCAGGCTGGTGCTCCATGAGTTCGTCGAAAGAATAATGCCCGGTGGCGACTGCGATCGTGGGCAAACCATTGGCTTTCGCCGCCGAAATGTCGAATGGCGTGTCACCTATGACGCAGACAGAAGCCCCAGCGCCTTTGACCTCGCGTGCCTGCCTGGCCGCGTCGGAGATCATGTCGGCGCGGACATGGAAGCGGTCGCTGAAGCCGCCGAAGGTGAACCAGTGGCGTATGCCAAGCACTTCCAGTTTGAGCCAGCCAATGGATTCCAGATTTCCCGTACCGATGCCGAGCGCGACGCCCTTGCTGTGCAGGAATGCCAGCATCTCATCGACGCCGGGCATCTTCACCAGATGCATCTGGTCTCGCCGGGCGGCGACGATAGTGCGCATGTGATCGAGCACGCCTTCGAGCATCGGCTGCCAGTGCTCGGGATCCAGCTCGGCCAGACGGAAGGCATCGTATAGGATGCCAGGGTCGGTGTTGCCGCTCAGCGTGACGCCTTCGAGCACAAGCTCACGGCCCATGACGCTGCGCACGCTCTCAAAGAACGACTCGTAATGAATGCGGTCGCGGCTGCGCAACAGCGTGCCGTCAATGTCGAAGAGATAGGCTTCCTGCCGGTCCCACTGGAAGCCATTCTGAATATAAATGCGGGGGCTGCTCTCGGCTGCCTGCTCCGGTACGGTATCGATCGTGGAGGCACTCACCTGAATCTGCCGCCTTTCGTGGTCTCTGTCTAGAGTAAAGCAGAGACCACGACTCCCGCGAGTGCGGACTTTAGCGCACGGCCTGCTTCACTTCAAATACAGGACGTTCGCTGCGGGACGGGCGCTTGAGTCCGTTGCGCACCTGCGCCGGATCGATGTCCAGCTCGGCGATGGTACGGCTGAGCGTATTGCGGTGCACGCCAAGCTCCTTGGCGGCCTTACACTGGTTGCCCTTATTGTGTGCAAGTACGGTAAGTAGATAACGGCGCTTGAATTCACGCACGGCTTCATCGTAGGTAATGCCGCCGGCGTGCATCGCAGCCACAAGGGTTTCCAGTTCGCGTTTCACAAAAACCTCTCTCTCATGCCAGGTATATTCCCGGCTTATTCTGATTTCGTTCTAAGGGCCCGGAAGTGACCGCTGCATTCGGCTTTAACCACGCCGGCTGCGCATCGCGGATCACTTTCACTCCCTCCCGTATTCGCTCGCCGAGCTGAGCGGGAGTCACTACAGAAGCTTCGTGCGCCACAGATAAAAAGTAAGGCGCAAATTTCGATTGCTCCAGCCACGTGGCGCGAGGAAGAAAAGCCGCAATGGCCATCACCCCCAGCGTCACCAGTACACACCCTTTCAGGAAACCGAAGATGGCTCCGATAAACCGGTCGGCCCACCCCAACCCAATCGAGCGAACAGACCAGCGAATCAGCCGGCCTGCAAGTCCAGCAACCACCATCACCGCAATCGCAATAACGATGAACGCGATTGCCTCTGCCACTCCCGGGGAGTGGACCCACCGGTCTATCCACGGAAGAAGTTTCTGATAATTCCAACTGGCCAGCAGCAACCCTAGCACTACCCCTGCCAGCGAGAACGCTTCCACAAAAAATCCATGTTTGGCCGCGCCCAGTACCGAGACGATCAGGATGATGACGATCGCCCAATCTATCAGTGCCATGCCCGGTCGTTACCCCTTGCTGCTAAAGCGACAGCGCCTTCCCCGTGAGCAATTCGTATGCCTGGAAATATTTCTCCTGCGTCTTCTTCACGACATCGTCCGGCAGGCCGGGCGCAGGCGCCTGCTTGTTCCAGCGAATGCTTTCAAGGTAATCCCGTACAAACTGTTTATCGAACGAAGACTGCGCGCCGCCAGGAGCGTATTGGTCGCGCGGCCAGAAACGCGATGAGTCCGGCGTCAAAACTTCATCGGCAAGTATGATGCCTTCCGCCGTCGTTCCAAATTCAAATTTCGTATCGGCAAGAATGAGTCCGCAGCTTTCCGCGTGGTCTGATGCTTTCTGATAGATGGTGAGGCTCAAGTTGCGTAACGTTTCTGCCGATTTGGCGCCGACGAGCGCGACCATCTGATCGAAAGAAATATTTTCATCGTGCTTGCCATGCAGGCTCTTGGTCGCCGGGGTAAAAATCGGCTCCGGCAGCTTATCGGATTCGCGCAGGCCTTTCGGCAGAGGAATGCCGCACACCGCGCCCGTCGCCAGATAATCCTTCCAGCCCGATCCGGAGAGATACCCTCGCACCACGCACTCGGCAGGGAACATCTGCGCGCGCTTGACCAGCATGGAGCGGCCGCGCAACTCGTCCTCGTATGCGCGCAGTTCTTCGGGGTATTGGCTCACATCTGCGGTGATCAGGTGATTCGGTACGACGTCTTTCAAAAAATCGAACCAGAAGAGAGAAATCTGCGTGAGGACTTTCCCCTTGCCGGGGATTCCGGTCGCCAGCACATGATCGAATGCGGAGATGCGGTCCGTTGCCACCAAGAGTAGAAACTCGCCCACCGAATACAAGTCGCGCACTTTGCCGCGCGCATGCAAAACTAGATCGCCGATTTCGGTTTCGAGAAGAGCTGGCAAGGGAGTCGTACCTTTCGTAGAGAGGCTGAGAATTGATTCTGCTTCCGCGAGAAAAGTTTGTCAACGCGGCTAAGGCCGCCAAAAATGTAACGATGTAATGTCCTGTCACGGACACTACATCGCTGTCAATAGCGAAGGAATCAAAGCAGAAAATAAAGTAGGGAGGATGAAACAAATAGCTATTGCGGCAATTATTTTTTTCTGATGCCGAGGAATAAATCTGTGCGTCTTCCGGTTTTTGTTTCGATGTCTTGCAATATCCGGACGAGACCGTCAGTATAACGGCCTCGCTTTAAAAGAAATCCGATTTATGCACTAGCCCGGCGCAGATCCTGTGACTTCTCCAGTCCACCGATGCGCACGCTGACGATCTTTGATACTCCCGGCTCCTGCATCGTAACGCCGTAGATCAAATCGGCGGCAGTCATCATGCGCTTCGAGTGCGTGACCATCACGAACTGTGTATCGGTTGCCATGCTGCGCAGCATATCGGCGAGGCGGCCCACGTTGGTTTCATCAAGCGGAGCATCCACTTCGTCCAGCACGCAGAAGGGGCTCGGCTGATACTGGAAGATGCCCATGAGCAGAGAGAGTGCGGTTAAGGCCTTCTCACCACCCGAAAGCAGGAAGACATTCTGCAACTTCTTGCCCGGCGGCTGTGCCACGATGTCCACGCCGCTGTCGGCTGTATGCTCTTCATCGGTCAGGCGCATGAAGGCCTGGCCGCCGCCGAAGAGCCTCGCGAAGGTGGTGCTGAAGTTTTCATTGATGCGGACAAAGGCTTCATCGAATTTCGTGCGCGAGATTTCGTCGATCTCCTTGATCGTCGCCTGCGTGTTTTCGATAGAGTCGAGCAGGTCCTTGCGCTGCGTTTCCAGGAACTGGTGACGCTGCTCGGTTTCCTTGTACTCTTCGAGCGCCATCATGTTCACCGGCCCCATCGATTCGAGCTTTTGCTTGAGTCCCTTGCAGGCATCGTCTTCGACTGCAAGCGCCTCGCCTTCGATGCGGGCAAGCTCCGTGTCTTCGCGCAGGGAAACGGCTTCGACGCCCAGGTCGTTCAGGCATGCCTCTTCAATGTGCTTGATATCAGCCGTGAGGGTGGCATCGCTGGCGCTATGCCGGCTGCGGGTCTCGCGCAGGGCATCGGTTTCGGCGCGCAGTGTCTTCAACTTCTGTTCGATTTCTGCGAGGCTCGCGCGGAGCGCCTTTGCCTCTTCGTTCAGGCGCGCCACTTCCTGCTGCGCCTCAGCGCGAACCTGTGCCAGTTCCTCGCGCTGCACCGCGAGCCCTTCGTTCTCCTGCGCCCGCTGCTGCTGCTCGGTATTCGCAGCGGCTAGTTGCTGTTCCAGCTGCGCGACCCGGCGCTCCAGTTCGCTGTACATGCGGTCGATGCGGGCGAAAGCCGCTTCCGCGCCGCGGCGGCGCTCTTCAAGTCCGGCAAGCTCAGCGGACATCTGTGCCGCTTCCTGCTGCGCAGCTTCACGTGTGCGGCGCAGCTCTTCCACCTGCTGCTGCACTTCTTCGAGCGATTTCTCGGCTGCCGCGTGCTCGGCTTCACGGCGCGCGATCTCTTCGTGCTTCTCCTCGATGAAGCCCTGCTTGGCATTGCGCTGGTCCTTGTTGCGCTCGCTCTGCAGGTTCCACTCCTGCAGACGGCGCTCCATGCGCTGCACTTCGGAATCCATCTGCCGCAGGGCCGCGCTCTGGTTGGCGCTTTCACGCTCGGCGTTGCGGCGTTCTTCGGTCTTGCCGTCGAGCTGCTTTGTCAGCTCGGCCAGATCGCGTGAAAGGGAAGCGGCGGCAATATCGGCCTGCCCCAGTTCTTTCTCGACGGCATCCAGCTTCTGTTGCGTCTCGCGCAGCTCGCGCTTCAGCGCCAGCGGACCGGTTGCGCTGGGCTTGCCGCCCGTCACAGTCACGTTGTGGAAGCACTCACCCGACGGAGAAAGGAAGAAGGCGTTCGGATTTTCGAGTGCGAGGCCGCGTGCGGTTTCGCTGTCCGGAGTGACGTAGCCGTCGCGCAGCTTGGGCAGAATCACCTCAAGCGACTTGCCGAAGCCGTCGAGCACGCGAATGCAATTCTTCAGCGGAACCACGCCCTGCTGCTGGTCGTAGTGGTTGGCAACGCCATCACCGGCGAAAGAGAACTTCGCCTGCGAATCTTCAGGATGAACCAGGAAGGTGGCGCGGCCGTTTACGTCGGTCTTCAGCAGGCGCATGCCTTCGTGGGCCGCATCCCAGCTTTTGACGACGATGTAATTCAACTCATCGCGCAGAAATTCATCGACGACGTTTTCGTGCTGGCCGGTGACTTCGAGAAAATCGGCCAGCGTGCCGACGGGAGCCAGTCCGCCACCAAGCGAGTTCGAACGGAAGAGCTTGCGTACAGTGTCGGTCGAATAGCTGTGTTCACGGATCAGGCCGTCGAGCGAATTGCGCTGACCGGTCAGGGTTGCGTGCTCGGCGCGGAGCTGGTCGCCGCGTTTCTTGGCTTCGATCTCCGCTGTACGCTTGGCGGTAATTTCGCTGCGCAGGGCGCCGATCTCCGATTCCAGCCGCTTCAATGTTTCCGTGACCGATTCGAACTTCATCGAAACCTGCCCACGCTCCGCGCCCAGCGACTCCAGGTCGCGCTTCACTGACTCCATCTCGGAGCCAAGCCGCTGCGCATCGCGGTCAAGCGCAGCCAGCGACTCTTCCGCCTGCGTCATCTGGTTGCGCGCCTGCCCGACCTGTTGCAGCAGCTGCATTGCCTGGCGTCGTGCAGCTTCAGTGCGCTGCTCGGCAGCGCTTACGGCCTGCACGGTGTCCCGCGCCTGCTGATGTTTTGCCTGGGCCTGCTGGCGGAAGTTCTGCGCCTCGGCGGCCGCCGTCTCAAGAAAAGCGCGATTCGACTCGCGCTCGTTCTTCAGCCCTTCAAATTGCTGCTTCGCCTGCTCCAGCTCCTGCGTGGAGGTTGCTGCTCGCGCCTGCAACTCGGCGATCCGTTCCTGGTTTGCATTCTGGCGCGTGGTGGCGCGCTCCAGCTCGACAGCGCTTTGGCTCGCCCGCGTCGACGACTCTTTCGCCGCGGCATCCAGTTCATAGCCGCGCTGCATACCGGCGGTATGCTCGGCGTCGAGCGCCTCGATCTGCGTGCTGTGCTCGTCGATCTTTTGGGTGAGGGAAGTGATCTCTTCTTCAAACCTCGCGTGTTCGGCGTCCATCTGCGAAATCTTGCTGGCCAGAACGATGCGCAGACGGGCGCGCATCTCGTCGCGCAAGGCGGCGTAACGCTCGGCCTTGGCTGCCTGCCGCTTGAGCGAGGCCATCTGCCGGGTCACTTCTTCGAAGATGTCGTTGACGCGAGCGAGGTTCTGCTTCGCCTGCTCCAGGCGCAGTTCAGCGAGGCGCTTCTTGGTCTTGAAACGGG
>JAATFH010000290.1 GCA_015655315.1 Terriglobales bacterium | reverse complement strand
GCTGGTTCGCGGCGTGTGTAAGTGAGTGTGGGTGATCCCATCGCCGCTCCAGGGGCGGCCGGAATAACCTCGCCGCACATCTTCGTCACCCATCCGGCATAGTAGCGAAGTAATGATGCCGAAAGAGGGAGAGCCATATAGCGGGTGAGTGAGATGGGAATTCCACTGTTGAGCGTCTCAAGCTCCGCAATGATGCCAGCGTCCCGCTCCAAGAGATCTGCGAGTCGAAATAATAGCCGTGCTCGCTCAGATGGAGGCAGATTGGCCCATTCGGCGCGGGTCAGAACGACACGTGCTGCTTCAACAGCAGCATTCGCATCTGACTCAGAGGCTTGCCCAACGTGTGTAAGGACTTCTTCGCTTGACGGATCAATGATGGCGAGAGGATCGGAACCATGAAGCCATGTTCCATCGACGAACATGGCTTGAACGTTATTCATGAATTCAAGTACGGAAGTGTTGACCGAAGACTGGGACTGCATTGCATTACCTTCTCTTTCTTTTTAAGGAGTGGATGTGAATGTTCAAATACCTTCCGCAGCTGTCGTGAGCATGTCCTTCTCCTGCGTGATCAGTCTTGAAGCAAATTCCGCGATCATCACCGTAGTAGCGTGGGTATGGGCGGATGTGATCTTCGGCATGATCGATGCGTCCGCAATGCGTAGTCCGTCGATCCCGTGTACGCGTAGTTGGCTGTCTACTACCGACTCCGGCCCTATCCCCATCGCGCACGTGCCCACTGGATGAAAATAGGCGGAGCAGGACTGACGGATGAAAGCGACGGATTCGCTTTTCGCAAGTCGCTGAGGAGGTACGATCCACCTGTCGATCAATTCGCTGAACGCGGGCTGCGATGCGAGTTCCAGCCCAAGTTCCACTCCCGCATATAACGCATCCACATCTGCTTGTTCCGCGAGAAAATTCGGTTGGATCTCCAGCGGCCCGTCGTGCTGGGCGGTCTTCATCCGCAGATAGCCTCGGCTCTGAACGCTCATCAGACCTGGTGCGATGCAGAAGGAGTTTGCAGGAATAGGAAACTGCTTCGCGATTTCCGGCGAGACATACGGAATCTGAACCGCGACAAACATTAGATCGGGAACATGCAGGCCGGCGCGGCTGCGAGATATAAGCAGGCTGCCCTCGAGATTATTATTGTGCTCTGGTAAGGGATGCTTCGCGGCGAAACATAAGCCTCCCAGAATCGGGTGGTCCTGCAGGTTCTCTCCCACTCCCGGTAGATCTGAAATGATCGATCAATGCCGTCGCAACCGGGTGAAGGTTCTTTGCTCGCTCAATGTGCAGTGGGCCGCTGCTTCCGCGATAGTCGCTGGCGCCATCTTCCCAATCTTCCGACCTCTTGAAGAGCGGCAGTACTGAGTCGTAATCCCAGCCGGGATTGCCTGCCTGCGCCCAATCGTCGAAGTCCGTGCGATTACCGCGGAGCCATATCAAGGCATTCGTGCTTCCCGATCCTCCAAGTACTTTGCCCCGCGAGAGGAAAATCGATCGATCATCGGTGTGAGGGCTGGGCGAGTAAGTGTAATTCCAGTCATGCGCGGCTCCAATGTTCTCCACCCATTGCGAAGGATTTGCGATGCTCGCAATTCCTTCATCGGTGCCGCCTGCTTCGAGTAAGAGAACGCTTGCTTCCGTTCCGTCGATCAGGCGTCGTGCAATCACACACCCCGCTGAGCCTGCTCCGACGATGATGTAGTCAAAATCTGTGATTTCATCTTTGTTCCTACGAATAAAGGACATGTCTTCTCCTGGTGTTCGCGGCAAACTGCTGCCACGATCGGCAGTTTGCTCGCCGACCACCTGTGATAAGTAAACAGTCCGGCTCTCAGGAGAGTGTTCGCAATCCTGTGTTCATTTATCGATTTCTGCTGGAATCCACTTGAGTTGAGATCGCGCTTAGGTCACCGGCGTCCGTTGCGTGTCGCGGTGCTATGCGATCATTAAAGTGGACATTGGTTATGCCGCGAAAGGGAATTGAGAGACCGACAACCAGTCCCGTGATGGCTGAGAATAGCCCGGACAAGGCTCACATGGCTTCGAAGCCGAAGAGCATTCTCGCGCAAAATGCGAAGGGCCAGCTTCCCTTAATCGGATGGGGCGATCCCATTGGACGTCCGTCGCGGTCGCCTTCCATGCTTGTCGAGCGGTTTGACTTTGTGCAACGAGACTGGCAGACGCTCACTCATGTCGACCAGGTTCTCGCGCTCTATCTCAAGCCAACTAGTGTGCTTCACATGTCGGAATCAGAACGCACCGAATCACTGATTCAATTAGGACCTGAATACGCAACAATTTGTGAGAGAGATCAATCCGAAAATATACTCTGGAACGATGCAGCCAGTTTGCTCTGCGTGCGGATTCCGGATGCGTCGCTAGATGAAGCTGCCCGTTCCCTTCTAGGACGTGAGCACGTCGCGCTTCGACCCGCGGGCCGCGTGACTAATCCTGCCCTGACGAATCTGCTGCACGCCGTAGAGGCGGAACGCAAACTCGGATATCCGGCAGGGCGACTCTTTCTCGATGGTATTGAGAATGCGTTTGCATCGATTCTCGTAACATCTCATAGCCAAGAACCATCGGCGCCGATGTCGAAAACGGGCGGTCTCGCGCCTCGTCGTTTTCGGCGGGTTGAGGCCCTCATGAGGGCAAACCTGGACCGGCACATTACCCTCGACGATCTGGCACGCAGTGCCGAGTTGAGCGTGTCCCATTTCTCGCATCAGTTCCGCCGATCCACGAATCTGAGTCCTCACCGATATATGCTTCGTCTCCGCATTGAGCACAGCAAGACCCTGCTTAAGAACCCCAAGCTATCGATTCTCGATGTGGCTCTGGCTGTTGGCTTCGACAATCAGCAACATTATGCGACTGTATTCCGCCGCATGGCTGGCGTAAGTCCATCCCATTACCGCCAAAACACATGACCACTCTGGCCATGCGAGTTGAAATGTGGTTTTCGTCAAGAGTTCTTAGATTTCAGCTCGCCGAGGGAGCGTTCAATCTCTCCAAGAGATGAACGTGGACCAGCCGAATATGTGGTTGACCTCGGTGAATGGCCTTTTAGCCGACAAGTAAGATCACCGCCACTCCCAATTACGACACCCATATGCCCATATCGGGCATGGGCAGGACCCCCTAACTAGCCGTAAGGCCACATTGCACCTGTCGCCTGTTTTTCATCCACTGCTTACGCTCCGGGCGAGTGTTGAGGGCTTTCTGCCGACATTTTTGAACCAACGGCTACCGGAGTGAGCCGATGTCTGGATCAAACCGGCAATAGAGCCGGAAAGGAACGTCAGGATGCCTCAGGTGTCACTCTAGCTCTCCACCCCCAACCGCACCAGTGGTGCCGCGTCTGTCCATGGAAAGAGCTAACTGCCGTGAATTCTTTAACATACGGAGCGTGTAACGTTAATGGATTATTAACAACTTACATTGCGAATTATTTTAGGTAGACTTACAACCCAGGTGCGAGTCGTTCCATCTCACCTTTACAAACAGACAGCAAGCAAGTACGCGCCTGCTTGGGTACGTCGATCAATTAGTGTTTTTTCTTCCGTCTCTTGAAAATATAAGCAACGCCTCGTTCTCTTTTTTCGTTTTCGGGTTATTGTTATCGAATCCGAAAACCTATTAAAAACTCCCGATCTAAGCGGGAATAGCGAAGCTTTGTTCAAAATCATGGAAACAAAGTTGACTGTGATTTCTCCCCTAGAGCAAACCAGCAAGCTATGTGTTGCTCCCTCTGAGCCTCAGCGAAACTGGTTCACCATTTATACCGTTCCTCATCATGAGAAACGTATAGGCGAACACCTCGCTCAAAGGCAGATTGAGTATTTTCTGCCGCTCTACCACACGCAACGTCGCTGGAGAAATGGTCTCACAGTTGACCTTGAACTGCCTCTTTTTCCAAGTTATGTATTTGTCCATACTGGTAGTCAGCGTGAGCGCGTACGTGTGCTGGAGGTGCCGGGCGTATTATTTATGGTCGGCGGAACTGGGCGGAAACCGATTCCGCTTCCAGAAAACGAAATCAATCAACTGCGGGCTGAATTACACCTGCGACGCGCTGAACCCTGCCCTCTGCTCCTGGTTGGACAGCGTGTTCGCATTCGCGCCGGAGCTCTCGCTGGGATGGAAGGCATTTTGGAGCGGAGAAAAAATGGCATACGCGTTGTACTGACCCTGGAACTGATTCATCAGAGTATAGCTGTCGAAGTAAATAGTGACGATTTGGAACCGCTCGAATCCTCCCACAACAACTCAATCTGAAGAATGCGGACTATAACTTGTTCGTCATACTGTGACGCGTCCCTCCATAACCAGTACACGTAGTACCGGAGACCGTATTCTTGCTGCGGCGAGTGGTTTGTTCGCCCGGTACGGGTATAACGGCATCAGTACGCGTGACATTGCTTCCAGGGCAGATGTCAACGAAGTTACCATATATCGCAGATATTCAAGCAAACGCGATCTTTATCACGCCGTCCTGGAATCCGAATTGCAGCAAATTCACTTACGTGGTGATTCCCTGGCCTGGTTGGCAGAAGCCCAAGATGGTCGTACTGCTCTTGACCGTGCATTTCAGGTGATTGTGACGACATTTGCAGAAAAACCCAATCTTCTCCGGCTAGTACAGTACAGTGTTCTTGAACTCAGCGACGATCTCGACCAACTTCTGCACAAGCACTTGGGAGAACTGATCGCTGCACTTGTCAATCATCTGACTCCGTGGGTCAACAATGGTGAAGTGCGTTGCTCTAACGCCAATGTGCTTGTATTGATGCTTCTCACGATCGCGTCGAGTTATCCCGCTATTTATAGAGTATTTTCTGGCGACATATCCACGCCGGAAACTATGCTCCGAGCCTATACGGATTTCTGCGCATGTACCGGCAATTGATGACATGCTGCCGACACGATATCTAATCGCCTACCGTCTCGTAACTTCGTATTCACACATTTACCTGGGTGGTAGTTTTTCTTTCTCGATCAGCTCGCTGTTCAATATCTGTAAAGCCGGAGCGCGGTCGCAGCCTTCTAACATTCCGCAGACGCCTCGATCACAAGTCAACTTGGATACATTGATACATTCTGGCTAATGTTCGTGTAGGTAGCACGTCATACGCAAGCCTCGCCGTCGCGCTGTTTGACAATGGAGTTCCCTCTGTTCAAATTGCGAGCGTCAGGAGTGCATAGCCATCCGGGCTGTAATTTTCGCCCCCACAGGAACGCCTACCATCCACTATTCTTTCAGTTCCAGCGCTATTGCAAGGAATTCCAGGATTGCTCTGAAATGCACTTTCATTGCGGATGCTCAATGATTAAGAGAGAAGTGAATGGGTTATCCAGAACAAGGCGTAGCTAACATACTGACCGAAGACCTGAGCACCATAGCTGGTGGCAGGCGTGATATTTCCGGAAAGCCTTTCCGAAGGCTCATAACATGCACCGAGGTGGCAGCCGATTTCATCACGGGCTCCGCAAGCATCTGCTGTGCATACTATCTATACTTATCTCTACAAATTGGGAGACATATCCATTATCCGATTCAGCAAGTGGCCATAGTTGCCTTTATCATCGGGATGCTCATTACCTTGCTAATGGGATGGGATGGCGCGTATCGGGGAGGAATCAGTCTTCTGAGGATTCGCGAAACTGAGCGCGCCATTCGCATTCCTTGGCAAGCCCTTCTCCTTCTTTTACCGGTTACCTTTTTTCTTGGGCGCACCTTCTCTCGTGGTGCACTCCTCCTTGCCTTCGTTATATTGCCGATTTTGTTGAGCATTCAGAAAGAATGTCTATTCTTTGCAATACGACTGCTACATGGGAAAGGCTACGGAGTTCGGCGAGTCGTTATTTACGGCGGCGGATACACTGGGAGGAGAGTCCTGTCGTCGTTGCTACAGTCCCCGAAGTTGGGCCTCAATCCTGTAGGAATTATAGATGACAACCCGGAACTTAAAGGAAGACACATCTTCGAACTAAGCTATCGTCGCCACCGCTCTACCTGTGTGCAACATGGACCTGTTACACCGGAGTTACTGAAATCATTCCAGTGCGACGTTCTGGTTATTGCCATCCCCAGCCTTTCTCGCGACAAATTTCCCAGCACGTTACAGGCTGCCGCTGAGGCAAACGCTGAAGTAGCATTTCTTTCAGATCAAGGCGTCAGCGATTTATGGGCAGAATCGATCGACATCGACGGTCTTCTCCTTACAACGGGAGGCAGTCCAACCGCAGCTTGGTACTACGATGTCGCAAAACGCGCATTTGACATTCTGGGCTCTTCGATTCTGTTGCTCTTCCTTAGCTTTATACTCGCGGCGATTTCTCTTTTAATTCGCGCGGACTCACCGGGACCTGTATTTTTTGTGCAAGAACGAGTTGGTCGAAAGGGCCAACTTTTCAAGATGTATAAGTTTCGATCGATGCATACAGACACACCCAAGTATGGAGTCTCGCCCAGCGACTCCGGAGATCGCCGCATCACTAGGGTGGGTCGCTTCCTACGCAAGACTAGTCTCGACGAAGTACCCCAGATATTCAACGTGCTTAAAGGTGACATGTCACTCGTTGGACCGCGGCCTGAAATGCCTTTCATTGTGGAACGATATAATTCACTCCAACGCCAACGCCTGCAGGTCCTGCCAGGTATCACTGGATTGTGGCAATTGAGCGCCGATCGAGCATTTCACATACATGAAAATATCCAATATGATCTCTACTATATACGTAACCGTAGCTTCTTCATGGATATAGCAATAATGCTGCACACTATGTTCTTTGCCATGCGGGGTATCTAATCACTTACGTCGCTCAACTGCAGTACGGGCCGCGGTTCTTTCTTAGTCTGTCAATATTATCAACCGTTCTCTCGGCATAATGCAGGAATCATTTTCGATTCAGGAATAGGACTTCCGTCAGACAAATGTCAACAACATCAAGGAAGACGCCGATCCCCCGTGCACTTGTTCCGGATAGCGCTTCATTTTCCGGTGGGTTGGAAAGTGAAGACTTGTCATTCCGACAGGCTATTCGCACTGTACGCAAAAGAATACATATTGTGCTTTGGAGCACACTCCTGGTTGGCGTTATAACATTGACGGTCTCTGTGCTGTTGCGCTCGTACTACAGCTCCGTTGCAACAATAGAGATTGAAAAAAAGAACGATCTATCGGACAGCGGATTGGGTCAACTCGCAAGCAGCCTCGGTGGATCGGACGACGTCAAAACTGAGATACAGACAGAAGTATCTGTGCTGCAAAGTGATGCTCTTGGCATAGAGACGATTGAGCAGATAAATTTTGAAGATCATCAAAGCAAAGGATGGCACCTATTCAACAGTGGGCGGGTGCCGCAGGAAGTTGGATTGCCATTAAAAGTTGCTGCGGTTACCCGCGAGCGGTTATTGAAGAAATTTGAGGACCATTTGGCGATTTCTCCAATTCCCGATACACGTTTGATTCAGATAACGTTTGAAGATCCCGATCCTAAATTCGCAGCGGAGACAACAAACGCGTTAATCGAGAAATACATTCAAGATCGCTTGGCACGAAGGAATTCGTCTGCAACGCAGGCCACAGGATGGATGTCGGGTGAGATTGACGATTTAAATAAACAGGTTCAGTCCGCAGAACAGCGCCTGATCGATTATCAGCGGCAAAGTGGCCTGATCGTCGTCCCCGCCGCAGGCGGGTCGGGCCAAGGTCAATC
>JAATFH010000034.1 GCA_015655315.1 Terriglobales bacterium | reverse complement strand
CATTTTTTCAACAGCCATCTGGCTGGTGTGGCTTTTCACGCAGGCCGCCGGGATCAACGCGATCTTTAACCTGCACTGCGCCTTTCTGCTACTCGCCATCGCCGGTTGGATTCCCGGACGCTGGCCAGCGTAAACAATTGCAACCGCGGCTGCTGCGGTGGTACTTATCGCGGCCATCACTGTCTCGGTATTGGCCGCCCGCAAGGGCAGTCCCACGGCCGCTGTCGCGACCACCAAGGCGAGCGATACAACATGGGAGCCTTTCACACCCGCCACGGTTGAAAAGTATCGCGCGCAGGGCCGTCCCGTCTTCGTCGATTTCACGGCCGCCTGGTGCTTGAGCTGCCAGGTAAATGAGCGCGTCATCCTGAGCCGCGCCGATGTGCAGCAGAAGCTGCGCGACGGCGGCTTCGCTCTCGTCCGCGCCGACTGGACCAACGCAGACGAAGCCATCACGCAGACGCTCAACACGCTTGGACGCAGCGGTGTGCCTACCTATGCTATCTATCCCGCCTCAGCGCAGGAGCAGCCGCAGGTTTTGCCTGAAGTACTGACACCGGGTATCGTGCTCGACGCCATCGGCAAAGTGCAGCAGAAGCAGGCGGCACTCAACACCGCGCACTAAAAGATCTGGGGCTCTAATAACGCCAGCTCTTTAAATCAGCGCCCTGCGGCGCTGACTTCTCGATCCGGTCGAGAATCTTCGGCAGGTACATCGTGTTGTAATGCAGCCGCGACATATAGTTCGGCTGTGCAGGATCGCCGTTCCAGCAATGCTCCGCGCGGTCGCCGTACTTCACCTCGCCATCATACGGCGGGTTCTTCGTCGACTTGAGAAATTCCTCCGTGTAGTACACAGCGTTGTTCAGGAAGTAAGTGTCCGCGCTGCCCACGTAGATGTGAATCTTGCCCTCGAGCTTCGGCCCCAGCGTCGGCCAGTTCTTCTCCATGATGGCGCGCAGATCGTAGTGCTCCTTCCAGTAGTCAGCCGTCCTGTGATCGATCACGCCCGTTTCTTTATCGAAGATCGGCTGCGGGTAGCCGTCGGCACCCACCGGCCCGAAGACAGCTTGCCAGATGTCGTACTGTTCGCCTGAGCGTCCGTGATCGCCCAGCGCCAGTTCATATGCGTTATTGTCCTGCTGCTGTGCCAGTGTCTGGCCGAGGTAGTTGCGCATCGAGGGCTGCGGCACCTGCTTGTGCGCGCCCTGCAGGTAGAACGCATTCGCATCGTCGTAGAGATTGATCGTCGTGTATCCGCGAAAATCAATCGGGTCGGGGCACGCGGCAAATGTTCCGTTGTAGTGATCGGGATAGAAGACCTGCACCGCCAGCGCCTCCCATCCACCGGTTGAGCCGCCATACATGAACCGCGCCCATCCCTGTCCGATGCCGCGGAACTGCTTCTCGATTGCCGGAATAAGCTCCGTTTCAATCGCATCGCCGTACGGTCCTACGTTGGCCGAGTTCACGGCGTAGGAATCGTCGTAATAGGGATTGGCGTGATTGATCTTCACGATCAGCACACGTGGAAACTTCGGACTGATCCACTGCTGATAGAACTTGTATGCCTCTTCCTGCTGAATGCGGTTGTAGCCCGCGAGATGAAAGCGCTGGCTATAATCCGGCTTCAGGTTCGGATCGGGCGGTTCGGTGCGGAAGTCGCCAAAGCCCTCGGAAAAATGATCGTGAAAAATAATCAGCGGAAAATGTGCTTCCTTGTGCTCGTCAAAGCCTTCGGGGACCAGCACAATCGCCGACAGGTACATGGGCCGTCCCCAGAACTTTGTCAGCAGCTCGCTCTTAATTTTTAGATGCCGGACATACTTTGTGTCCTTCGTATCGGGAATCGACGGAATCTCCTGATCGAGCGAGAGCGAAGCCGCCGCGCCCGGCCCAACGTGAATCTTCAGCGGCTTGCTGTAAAAATTGCCTGGCGAAATATTCCAGTGCTGCCCTTCGCCCTGGTCCATATGCAGCTTCACCGTCGTTCCATCGCCGCGGTGAAATGTTTCGTAGCGGTTGAGGATCGCCTGCACAAAATAATCGCCCGCCGGGACGTCTTTGAGACTGCGAATCGGGTAGCCGAATGCTTTCTCGTCTACGACGGTCGTGTCTCCCGGCCTCCATCCATCCACGGTCACGCCAAAGACCATCTGCGTGCGCGGGGTATCGTCAATCTGCATGCGCGGTTCTGCGGAGGGATCATTCGAGAGCAGCAAAAGAAGCCGCCCATCCAAAGGTTGGGCGCTGCGGTCCGGAGAAAAGCTCACGGAAAAACGTGGCGACTGAGCAAAGGAGAGAAGGGAAAAAGAGCACACTGTAAGCGCGAGAGCAGTTCGTAAACGCGACATGGGCGAAAGTCTACCGGAGCTGTCTGCGAAACGAAAGACTTGATGTAGAACTCAGTGCGGCGTCATTCATTCTGACCTCGAGGCACGAAGGAAAAGAATCCAGAGGCCCTTGGCAGAGGTAAGAAAGCCGGGCGCTTTCTTACCGAATTTATGACGATCCTGCTTCTGGAACCATCCACTGGATTCGTCGGTGCGGTGCACCTCAGAATGACACGCGTGCTTTATATCCGGCTAAAGTTAGATACCGCTTAACACTTCTTGCACTTGGCCAGAATGGCCTTCTGCAAGCGAGCGCGCAAATCGTTCGGCAGCTCGTACAGCTCATGGCTACGATAAATCTCAATTGTCTTGCGCGTGGTGTTCATCGTGATTACGCAATGCTCACAGCCGCGCAGATGCTCTTCGAGGTCCGCCCTGAGTGTTACCGATACCCGTTCTTCGAGCAGGTCATCCAATTGCGCTATAAACTCTGTGCACGTCACTTCGCACCATCCCTTTTGTTTTTGCGGAAGTAACGGCTCAACCGTTCCCGCAATTGCAGCCGCGCCCTTAGCAGTCGCGACTTTACGGCAGGGACACTTAGTCCCAAAGTCTCCGCAGTCTCTTCTGTAGAGAGACCTTCTACGTCTCGCAGCACAAACACTGTACGGAAGCCGGGCGGCAGACCCTGTATCGTCTTCCGCAAAATATCGGCCAGCTCCGACTGCCCATATTGCTGTTCCGGATCCGGACCCCAGTCCGCCAGATCGCGCGGCATGGAGCCTTCATCCGTCTCGACATCTTCGTCGATCGAAACCATACGACCGGTGCGCCGTTTCCGCAGGCGCATCAGCGACTCGTTCACCGCAATCCGTACCAGCCAGGTATAAAACTTCGAATTCCCCTGGAACTGATCCAGCTTCTCGTACGCCTTTAAAAAGGCGTCCTGCACCACGTCTTCTGCATCTTCGCGGTTCTGGGTAATATGCTGGGCAATCCGAAAAACCTGGCGATCATATTGCTTGACCAGCTTCTCGTACGCCTGCACATCCCCTTCGCGCGCTCGATTTACGAGTAGAACGTCGGGGTGAACCTCTTCCGTTCCTTGTGTTTGGATGTTTGGCATGGCAGATGGCTTCAGGAAATCGACCTTTCGTGACCGGAACGGAAACTGCGCCGCACGGTTTGGCCGCGACTCCGCCCTTCTCCATAGTAAATGATTT
>JAATFH010000455.1 GCA_015655315.1 Terriglobales bacterium | reverse complement strand
CTACTGCCCGAACGGACCCACCGGCTATGCCGCCGGCGTTGGATACGACCTCACTACCGGTATCGGCTCAGTCGATCTCAACAACCTGATTACAGCGTGGGGAGTACCGGCGCTTACCGGCACTACTCTTACATTGACGCAGCAAACCACCTCGCCTACAACCACCGCTCCAATTCAGGTAGGCATCAGCGTAGCTCCTGCCTCGGGTTCTTCCACACCGACGGGAACGGTTTCCATGCTCGTCGATGGAATCGCCGACTCGACACCCGTGACGTTGAGCAATGGCACGGCTACCTACAGTGCCACAGTGAAGGGAAGCGGCAATCATATCCTCGTCGCCACCTATTCCGGCGATGCGAATTTTGCCAGTTCAACGGCAACGCTGAGCCTGAATACATCGCCGGAAACCACACTCAATATCACTGCCACTACAACCAGCCCGCTCGTAAAGCAGCAGGATACTTTCACCTTTTCTGTCGAGCCGACTTCAGGTCTCGATCACCCGACAGGTAGCGTTTCGATCTCCGTCGACGGCAACTTAGTCTCGTATGCAACATTGTCGGCCAATAGCATAGCGACCTACTCCACATCCTTCAGCACGCTGGGCCAGCACACTGTGTCGGCCAGCTACGCCAGCGACAATTCTTTCGCGAGTTCATCCTCAACAATCAATGTGAATGTGGTGACAGGTACTACGCTCACCATTACTCCTGCCACCTCGAGTCCGAGAGTCGGCGACAACGATACCTTTACCGTCAATGTGTCACCCGCGTCCGGCACAACTGCACCTACGGGTACGCTGCGCGTTCTGGTGGATGGCCAGGTACTGTCTCCCGCTCCGACGCTCACGAACGGAAGTGCGACCTTTACCGCGATGTTCGGCAGCACGGGCGCGCATTCAGTATCGGCCACTTACGGAGGCAGTGATGCCTTCAAGGAATCCGACGCCACGGCTTCGCTCGTAGTATTGGCATCGCTCATCAACACTACGACTACCGTTACAGCAACCAGCAATACCCCTGATACTGGAGCATCGGTTGCTTTCACGGTCACGGTAGCTCCAGCTTCTGGTACGGCGGCTCCGGACGGTACTGTTTCCGTCCTGGTCGATGGAACGCCGGATCCCACCGCGTCCGCGCTCGCTAATGGAGCTGCGACGCTCAGCACCTCTTTCACCACTGCCGGTACGCATACAGTGACGGCGGTCTACTCTGGTAGCGCAAACTTTGCCACATCGATCGGCTCAGTGACAGTTACAGTGCCGACGGTCAGCTTTACGCTTGCCGGCTCAAGCGCGTCTACCCAGCAGGGTGGCACGGTCAGTTCCACCATCACCATCACCCCCAATCACGGATACTCCGGATCAATCTCCTTTGCGGTATCGGCGGACACGTCGTTAACGCACACCTGCTTCGCTCTGCCGAGCGCAACAGTCACCGGGGATGGCCCGGTAACCAGCACGCTCAGTATCACCACCAATCAAGCTTCCTGCCCCACTGTTACGGGGCAATCGGCGATGATCGGTAGCCTGTCTCCAGCGACGCAGGGCTCTTCTCCTAAGGATGGTCCTCGGAATACCGGAGTTGTAGTAACGGTAGCCGGAGTGCTGATCGGACTTCTGGGGCGGCGCTCGCGCAAACTGCGCGGTATGGCCGCTTTATTCCTGCTGATCACGCTGGGAATGATTGCTTCCGGTTGTGGTGGCGGCAGCGACAGCAGTAACACCAGTACGAACGCGAACGCCACGCCTAAAGGGACTTACACTATCACCGTTCTTGGGACCGATACGGCGACTTCAACTCTTGCAAGCTCAACTAAAGTTACATTTACAGTGAACTAAGTTCGGCGGCTGGATTTCAGCCGCTCGAATTCTGAATGAGCGGATACCCTCACAAGGTATCCGCTTTTTGTTTTGAGGAGAGAGTGAGGAAAGGGATGCGACGCTCCAGTACCTCCGCGAATCAACGAAGAACGGTTGAAAAGATGACCCGTTTAAAACGATCCATCGGAGCCGAGCTGTGCTCGGTCTTGGCTTGCAGTATGGCGCCCTGTAGAGATCCATAGATAAAGGCTGCCAATTCGCTGCAGTTTGTTTTGCGTGGCAGTTCACCGGCTTTCACCGCCACCCGCAGGCAATACTCTATATGTCCCTCAAGTTCTTTGAAAATTTCACCCACACGCTGCTGTATTGATTTCGTCTCGTAGCCTCCCTCAGCACCACAGTTGCCGAGAAGACAGCCATACCACTCACCATTCTGATTGATCGACTTGTCCGTCGCATCGATATATGCCCGAAGACGTTTGAGCGGAGAAAGACTGTCATTACGAAGAGTGGCGGCTATGAGCTCCTGGTTGCGACCGTAATACAGGTCCAGAACTTCCAGCCCGAAAGCTTCCTTCGAAGCGAAGTGATTCGTAAACGATCCTTGCGGCACGCCGGCAGCTTTCACTATGTCGCGGACGCTTGCGCCTGCAAATCCGCGTTCATGTACGACATGAAGTCCTTCGGTAAGTATCTTTTCCTTAAGTGATGGTCTGGGCATAATAATACGTCCGTCCGTAAAGAACTAAACATCTTCGATGCCGTAGAGGGTGATAAGGGTTCCGCTGCATGCCAACGCACTACACAAATCCACTGATGATCAGAACAGGGAGGCGGACATATATATCTCCGCCTCCTCCTGTTCACCTGGAAGCTGAAAGCACCTGCTCCGCATTGTTCGCTTCAGAGGACGACTGAGCGTCGTAAGACGGGTAGTCATCGTAACCTTTGGGGTCGAACGTATAGAAAGTATCACGGTCGTAGGTGCTCAATGGGAAACCCATCTCAATACGTGCCGGCAGATCGGGGTTGGAGACGAAATGACGGCCAAACGCAACCAGGTCGGCATCTCCCTTTGCAACGACGGCCTCGGCACTATCCGGTTCGAACCCGCCCGCTGCCATGATCGTGCCCTTGAAAATCTTCCTCAATTGCTCTGCGGCAACCGGCGCCTGGCCTTCAGCAATGACAACGTTTCCCTTCACGCGCGGTTCGACGATGTGGAGATAGGCGAGCCCAAAGCGGTTCAACTGCTCAGCAACATAGGAAAACAGCGCTTGCGGGTTGCTGTCCGACATCCCATTCCAACTGCCGCCCGGCGCAATCCGGACTCCCACGCGGTTGCCTCCCCACACCGACGTCAGTGTCTCCACAACTTCGAGTAGAAGACGCGACCGGTTCTCAATCGAGCCACCATAGGAATCCGTACGCTTGTTGCTTCCATCCTGCAGAAACTGATCGAGCAGATAACCATTGGCAGCGTGAAGTTCGACTCCGTCGAAACCCGCGGCCTTCGCGCGCTCGGCAGCCTTGCGGTAGTCATCGAGGAGGCTTGGAATTTCAGAAATTTCGAGGGCGCGATGCGGTGAGGATTGAACCCACCCGCTGGGAGCTGATACAAGGTGCGAACTGTCTTCCCAGTATGCTGGATTGACAGAAGCCGAAACAGGAGTCGAGCCGCCAGTTGTCGCGGTATTCGAGGAGCGGCCTGTATGCCACAGTTGCACGAAGATTCGACCGCCCTTCGCGTGAACAGCTTCGGTGATCTTCTTCCATCCTGCTACTTGCTGATCTGAATACAGGCCTGGAGATCCATACCACCCGCGGCCTGCAAGCGAGATATTCGTGGCTTCTGAGATGATGAGCCCGCCATTCGAAGCGCGTTGCGCATAGTAACCGGCCATCAGATCGCCGGGGATGCCGCCCGGTTCTTCAGCGCGTGAGCGTGTCAGGGGTGCCATGACGACGCGATGTTTTAAGGTGAGAGGTCCGAGTTGAACCGGAGTAAAAAGCTGCTGTTTTTTGAAAGCGGTCATGATAATCTCCTGTGCGATGTTGCAGTTTGTTTATGGCTAAGATCTATGAATACGTACGACCGTATTATGATGTTCTGGTGGCTTCATTGGATTCATTGAATCTGGTCCAGTTTTCGAGAAGGGAATCAAGGCACTGTTCGGGTGGGGCCACATCTTGCGAAAGGCTTTCAATATAAAGCATCGCGGTGCCAAGTCGTCCAGCTTCTGAGAAAAATAAATGCTTGTGTTAGGATGAAATTCCCCGCTAAACTATTCCCCGCTGTTTCGCCTATACGCACCTCAGGAACTTGGGAAACCCATTTGGCTCAATGTTTTGTGGTTCACCGCCGACTCATACTGCTAGCCCTGCTGGCGCTGTCCTTCACACACTTGTCTGCCCAGGCACCCCGTTCATCCCATCCAGGCATTTCGTCACAACTCAACGAGCAAGACGGAGTGCCGGTCCTTGAAAACTATTCGATTAAGGACTTCGGCAGCGGCAGCCAGTTTTGGACCATTGTGCAGGACCGCCGGGGCGTCATGTACTTCGGCAGCGGAGGCGTCATCCTTGAGTACGACGGGGTGAACTGGCGAAAGATTTTTGTTCCCTCAAGTGTTGTGCGTTCTCTTGCTCTCGACGACAACGGCAGAATATGGGTGGGCGCCAGTGGGACCATAGGTTATCTCGCGCCTGGTGCCGCCGGCACACTGCAATATGTCTCGCTCGCCAACAAAGTCCCTGCGGAGCACCAGCAGTTCACGAGCGTATGGCGCACGCTGCCTACCCCAAAGGGAGTCTTCTTTTACTCCTACGAAAAGCTGTTTCGCTGGGATGGCCAGCGCATGAAGGTATGGTCGGCTGAACCGCATGTCCGGTTTGAAGCGCTCTCCGCTGTCCATGGTCATATCTATACGGCCCAGAGTGGGATCGGTCTTCAGGAAATTGTCGGCGATGAGCTTCGCAGTGTTCCCGGAGGCGACGCCTACCGAAACTCCGTCAAGCTGTTCCTTCATCCTTACGATGAGAATCGCATCCTGGTCTCCGAGCGTGATGGATTACTCACTCTCTACGACGGCCAAAAGGTAGTTCCTTTTCCGACACTGGCGGATGACTACCTCAGGCAGCATCACGCGTATATTTCCAGCCTGCTTCCCGACGGAAGTCTCTGTGTCACCACCCTGGCCGGAGGCGCAGTCATCATCGGACACGACGGCAAGGTCCGCCAGACGATTGATGAAGGTTCCGGACTCGCAAGTCCAGGCGTTCTCTCGGCCTATTCGGACCGGGAGGGCGGGCTGTGGCTGGGACTTGTGGGCAGCATCGCTCGCGTGGATATTGATTCTCCCATCTCGATCTTTTTGCGTTCCAGCAATACAGATGTGATCCAGTTCGAGGGCTCCATCTATGTAGCGTCTGGCGGCGGCGCGGTTCCGCTGCGGAGGCTGTTCTCAGATCCACAGACAGGACGGCCCACCTCCATGCCGTTCGAGGGGCCCAGCCAAACCTTCGCGCTGACAGTTTTCAAAGATTACACCGGTAAGACTCCCGACCAATTACTGGTCGCTACCAGCAGCGGTCTGATGACGGTGACGGGCGACAAGCTTGTTCCTGCCGCGCCCTTTCTTTACTCGACGACCAATGCGACATTTATGGCCTGGCAATCCCGAAAGACTCCTGATCGCGTCTTTCTTGGGCACAACGACGGCGTGAGCTCCATTCGCTGGGATGGCCGAGCCTGGATCGATGAAGGCAGATTGCCGAATGCGGTCTATGAAGCCAGAAACGTAGTCGAAGATGCTCAGGGTGTTGTCTGGGGTAGTGGTGGCGGCGACGGCGTGCTTCGCATAGAAGTAGCTGCCTCGGGAATGCGGGATTCGAAGGTTCAGTTCCTTTCGCAAAAAGAAGGTCTGCCTGACGGCACGGTCGACATTGAATTTGTCGGGGGAGGCGTTTTTGCTACGATCGAGCACTCGAAGAATATGTACCGCTGGGACGAAGCGGCTCACAAATTTGTCATCGACAACCGCTTCCTGCTTTTTGTCGATGCTCCCGATGCTTCGGCAAATCTCTTTCCCGGCGAAAACAGCAGCTTCTGGTCTCTAACCGACTCTTCCGATAATCGACGCGTTGGACTTTTCAGCCAGCTGCCTGATGGAACCTGGCACCTCGAAGAGGATCTGTACCGCCGTCTTGACCGGCTCCGAATCGGTACGTTGCGTTCTGACCCCAACGGCGCTGTATGGGTCACCGGCAACGAACTCATCCGCTTCGACCCCTCCAGAAATCCTGCTGCCCCGCAGCCGTTCCCGACGCTGGTGCGCCAGGTGAACGCGGGGACCAAGGTAGTGTTCGGTGGCATCAACGCCGCCGGAGCACCGGAATTGCGTCTCCCCTCGGGCACGGATGCTCTGCGCTTCCAGTTTGCTGCTCTTTCTTATGACAACCCGGCCGGCACGACCTATCAATATATTCTCGAAGGCACGGACAAAGACTGGTCGGCTTGGGGCAGCCAGAAGGAAGCGAACTACAGCGGGCTTGGTCCCGGCGGCTATCAGTTCCGCGTCCGCTCACGGACGGACGATGGCCGCTCTGGCGAAGAGGGCAGCTACTCCTTCATCATTCTCGCGCCCTGGTACCGGACCACCCTCGCTTATATCGTTTATGGCCTGCTGCTGTTGCTGCTGGCTTTCGCGGCATGGCGGCTCATCAGCAGACATGAGCGCGAGAAGGCCCGCCGCAAAACCGAGGAACTTGAAGCACAGGCAAAAGCATTGGAGGCGACCGTCAATGAGCGCACCGAGGAGATTCGCGCTCAGGCCGCTGAAATCTCCGCGCAGAAGGACAGCATCGAACTGCTGAGCGAGATCGGCAAAGAGATCACTGCCTCGCTGGACCTCAATACCATCCTGTTCAAGTTGTACGAACGCGTGAACCAGATCGTGGATGCGAGCATCTTTGGCGTCGGGCTCTACCGGCCCGAGAAGCACCTCATCGAATACAGCCTGGCCATCGAAAACGGCAAGCGCTACGCTCCATATACACGCAGTACTGACGATAAAAACCAGTTCGCTGTCTGGTGCATCGACCATCGTCAGCCGATTCTGCTGAACGATGTAGCCACCGAATCCTCGAAATACATACCGGCTTACGAGCATGCTGGGGGTCTGCTGGAAGACGGCAGCGTGGCGAAACCGCCGGCCTCGATGATCTATCTGCCCCTCATCGCGCAGGACCGTGTGCTCGGCGTTCTCAGTATCCAGAGCCTCAAGAAGAACGCTTACACAGAGCAGCACCTCAGCCTGCTCGAAAATCTTGCCGCCTATACCACCATCGCGCTCGACAATGCGAATGCATACCTGGTCATCAATAACCAGGAGCACGAAGTCCGCGAACGGGCTGCTGAACTGGCAACCATCAACCGCATCACGCAGGCACTTGCCACCCAGCTCGACAAGGAGCGCTTGATTCAGCTTATCGGGGATCAGGTGCGCGAAGTCTTCCACGCACCCATCGCCTATGTGTCGCTGCTCGACCGGGCTACGATGACGCTTACATTTCCTTACACCTTCGGCGAAGAGGCACATGCCAGGCCCTTCGGCTCCGGGCTTACCTCGCAGATCATCCGGACGGGCCAGCCACTCCTCATCAACGAGGACATGGATCGCACCCGCATCAGAATGGGCATCGAGCAGATGGGACGGGCCACCGCTTCTTATCTGGGGGTTCCAATTCCATCCGGTGGGCAGGTGATTGGCGTCATCAGCGTTCAATCCACCGATCAGGAAGGGCGCTTCACGGAGGCCGACCAACGCCTGCTATCGACCATCGCTATTGCTGTCGGCGTAGCATTCCACAATGCAAAACTCTTCGAAGACGCGCGTCAGGCAAGAGCCGCCGCCGAAGAAGCCGACGCAGCCAAGAGCTCCTTTCTTTCTACCGTCAGCCATGAGTTGCGCACGCCGCTCACGTCCGTGCTTGGCTTCGCGAAGATTATTCGCCGCAGACTGGAAGAGCGTCTCTTCCCGCTCATTCCTGAAGATGACCGCAAGGTGCAGCAGACAAAGAACCAGGTGATCGAAAATCTTGGAGTCGTTGTCAGCGAGGGAGAGCGTCTGACCAAGCTCATCGACGATGTTCTTGATCTGGCCAAAATAGAGGCCGGCAAGTTCAGCTGGAATATGGAAAGTGTTTCGGTCACAGACGTGATCGAGCGCGCAACCGCGGCCACCGCTTCGCTCTTCGAAAGCAAAAAACTAAACCTCCTGCGAGAAATCGAATCGGATCTGCCGGCCATCACTGGAGACCGGGACCGGCTCATTCAGGTTGTTATCAATCTCATCTCAAACGCGGTCAAGTTCACGGATGCAGGCTCCATCACCTGCTCGGTTCACCGCAGCGGCGCCGAACTGGTGGTCAGCGTGACTGATTCCGGCATTGGCATTGCCCCTGACGATCAGCCGAAGGTCTTCGAGAAATTCAAACAGGTCGGCGACACTCTGACGGACAAGCCCAAAGGCACAGGGTTGGGCTTGCCCATCTGCAAGGAAATCATCGAATACCACGGCGGACGGATTTGGGTAGAAAGCGAGCCGGGCAAGGGCAGCACGTTCTCTTTTACCCTTCCCATTCTGGAGGCCTCCGCGCAGCTCGATCTGCTGCCGATCCGGCGGTCGGTCGATTTCGAATCCCTCGTCCGGCAATTGCGCGAAACGGTAGCCACACACCAGACGCGGGATAAATCGATTCTGGTTGTTGACGACGACTCCAATATTCGCTCTCTGCTCCGCCAGGAACTCACCGACGCTGGATATGTCGTACGGCTTGCCGAAGATGGCCGCAAGGCGCTCACTCTCATCCGCGAGGAAACTCCGGGCCTCATCATTCTGGACGTGATGATGCCCGAGATGAATGGATTCGATGTGGCTGCTGTGCTCAAGAACGATCCCGCCACCATGGATATTCCGATCATCATTCTCTCCATTGTGGAAGACAAGGAGCGTGGCTTCCGTCTCGGTGTGGATCGCTATCTTACCAAGCCCATCGATACAGCATCTCTCTTCCATGAAGTTGACACTCTGTTGGGACAGGGCAAATCCAGGAAGAAAGTCATGGTGGTGGACGAGGACGCCTCCACAGTTCGAACCCTCACCGATGTTCTCGAAACACGCGGCTATCAGGTGGTCGAATCCAACGGCTCCGAACTTGTTTCCAGGGCCGTTCTTTCGAAGCCGGACATTATCATCCTGAATTCGCTTCTCTCGAGCGACGAATCGGTCCGCGCTCTGCGATTCGAGAAAGGCATGGAGAACGTTCTTTTTCTTATCTATCAATGAAAACTATGAAGATACTGATTGTCGATGACGAACCACATTTGCGCACCCTGATCCAGCAGGCCCTGGAAGATCTCGAAGACGAAGGCGTGGATCTCTTCACGGCGAGCAATGGTGAAGAAGCGTTGGAAACGATCCGCGAAGAGGAGCCCAACCTGGTCTTTCTGGATGTGATGATGCCTAGGAAAAACGGCTTCGACGTTTGCCATACCGTCAAGAAGGAATTGGGACTGAATCACATTCACATCATCCTTCTTACGGCCAAGGGACAGGAGTTCGATCGCCAGCGCGGACAGGAAGTGGGCGCCGACCTTTACATGACCAAACCTTTCGACCCGGATGCACTCATCGCTAAAGCCCGTTCCGTGCTCGGCTTGTCTGCGCACGGGGAGTGAAGTCCATGTCCGGTCTAAAGCTGCGCACATTGCTGAGCCCCAAATCCACTAGCTTCGCCGCTCTCGCTGCTTTATGTGAAGCCATGGGAAACAACGTCTGCATAGTCGATCCATCTGACAAGCTTCTGCTGGGCAGGCTTCCGGCTGAACATGCAGGGGATTTCTCCCGTGTGCCTGTTTCGCATGAAGGTGTAGTTCTCGGTTTCGTCATCGGTCCCGCCGCATCTGCGATAGCGCTGACGCTGCTCCTCGGCCACCTGGCATCTCGCGAATCGGAAGGCCGCGCACTCGCCTCGGAAGTTCTTCACCTCTACCGTGAAGTTCATTTGATCGAGCAGCTCTCAGAGCAACTCGCGGCCCTGCTCAATTTATCGGCCGTGGGTGAGTCTGCGCTGGCGCAGGCGCAGCGGCTCATCTCCGCCACGCGCGGCAGCATCCTCGTTATGGAAAAGGCGGACGGCCCTCTTCGTAGCATTGCCTCGTTCGGAGTCTCGTCCGACGATTGCTCCGATGAGACGGATGTGCTTGGGCCAGGCTCGTCCTTCGCTGCCTCGATCCTCGAGCGGGGAATGGCAGAGATAGTCAATAACTATTCGTCGGATCCTCGATCACTCAACGGGGACTGCACCCTCGGGTCGTTAATAGTCGCCCCCCTGCGAGCAGGGCAGCGCTCCGTGGGTGTTATCGCGCTCGCCAATGCTGCCGTCGGTGCGGCCTACTCTGCGGCCGATTTGAAATTGCTGAATACGATTGCCTTGCAGGCCGCGGCTGCAATTGAGAACTCGCTTCTTTGCGCGGAGATGATTGATGCAGCCCGTGACCGTGAGCAACTCGTCGCCATTCAACACGAGCTCGATACAGCGCGCAACATTCAGCATTCCCTGGTTCCGCGTACTTTTCCGCCCTTCCCGGAACGCAGCGATTTCGAGATACATGCTCAAATGACCTCAGCCCGTGCTGTCGGGGGAGACTTCTTCGACTTCTTCCTCATCGATGAAGACAGGTTAGCTGTTGTCATCGGTGATGTCTCGGGTAAAGGTATTCCGGCTGCCCTGTACATGGCTGTGACCCGCACCCAGATCAAGACCACGGCCCTGCGCGGTATGCCTCCCGCGGAGTGTCTGCTGGAGGTCAATAAAGTTCTGGTGCGGGAACGCGTCAATGCCATGTTCGCCACCTGTTTCTATGGCCTCTTAGACTTGCGCTCCGGAGAATTCCATTACTGCAGCGCCGGTCATAACCCCGCTTATCTGTTAAGAGCCACGAGCGGAGTCGTAGAAGCTATCGCCGAGGTGGGCGGTATTCCGCTTGGCCTGTTTGACGGCATGGAATACATAGGCAGTACTGTGTATTTGCAACCAGGAGATGCCATCTTCCTTTACACCGACGGGGTTCCCGAGGCCAGAAATAAAGGGGAAGAGGACTTTACCGATGAGCGCCTTGTCGCAACGCTGGGCCTCAGTGCCACCCTCAGTTGCCGGGATCTGATCAGCTACGTGACGCGTGAAGTTTCCGTCTTCACCGATGGCGCCTCCCAATCGGACGACATTACGATGCTCTCAGTACGACGCCTCAGCAGCGAGACGAACTAGAAGGTTGCAGTTGAGGTAATGGTTCTCAACTAGAGAAGCGAGACTATCGCATCGTGATTGCTGGCTCGAAAACACCCATGTAGAACCAGTCGATTTTTCATGGCGTCAAAGCAATTGGGACGTAATTGAAGTAGGAAACGAAAATACCGGTCTAATCTCTATTACATTCATAGTGAGTGTGAAGGTAATCTGTCGAAAGGTCGACACCGGCAAACCTCTTTATGGATTACGATTGACGGCGTGGAACAGATAGTTGCTTATAGCAGGGAACATCTGTCTCGACGATTTATTCCCGGTGAAATGTTGGTTTTTGATCCTATGCTAAGACACTGTTGAATTGCTTCTGAAGTATGCATTCATTGGATCCGGCAGTTTTGAGGTACAGCTGCATCATGTGCACCGGCGGTAAGTTGGAAGTGCACCTGATGTCTAAGACGAAGTAGCTGCGAGTCTGCAGAGAGTTCCTTCAAGCTTCTGGTCTCAAAGCTCCATAGTTACATCGGTAGCCATTGAGAATTCGCCTTAATGTCGACTGTACGCGAAGTAGACTGTGCACGTCGTCATTCTTTGCTCCAATCTCTCATGTTTGAAAAGATGCGGAACTATTTATGACACGCATAAACCTGCAGCATTCATGAAATCTGTAATGATGTGCTCTGTGTTGTCACTATAGTAACGTCAAATTCTCTAATAACAGCTGGGGGTTCTATGGTGACGAATATGAAGGGAATTTACTTTCATATCGATGCAGTCCTTGAAGTACTTGAAAACAAGGCAGTGTTGAGGTCAGGGCTTGAGACGACGAATAAAGTCGCATCAGTCAATTTTTTTGAGAGTGACGTAGCTTCAGGCTGTGTTCGGGAGCCGGCTGCTTCCGTGTTTATTCCTCAGCGAATCGTGTTCGAAGAAGCGAGCACGTCATGAGCTTCCAATCTCATCCTGGCGATGAGCTTGGAGATGTCCTTCATGAGCATCTCGACGGGCTGTTCGGTTATGCGCTGATGCTCACCCGCAACCGGACAGAAGCAGAGGATCTGGTACAGGAAACCTGTGTTCGCGCG
>JAATFH010000083.1 GCA_015655315.1 Terriglobales bacterium | reverse complement strand
GTACTCCGGAATTCCCCAGGCGAGATTCAGTCTACCGACCCGCTTATCACGCGGGCCAACACCGTCGCGCCAGTGGTACCCGGAAGTGAAATTTCCTCCGAAGCGAACAACGGAAGGCTTTAAGTCGCGCGCCATCCGGATCACGTCCGGATCCATGCCATCAACATTGTCGGATGGCATGAGCGAGGTTTCATCTACCAACGCACGCGCGTCATTCGATAACGAAATCACAAAGTACAGCGGCTCCAGCCAGTAAACATCGCCGGGCTTGAGTGTCAGATGAAAGGTATAACGTGTCCACTCGCTACTCTCGGCGCTCATCTTTGCTTCTGCCAGAATCCGATCGCTGCTATCGTGGGACCTGATCGAAACCGAAAGCGCTGTCTGTCCGCTGAGATGCTTTACCCAAATGCTGCCGTCATACTCAAGCGTGCGCTGGCTCGGCAGATAAACCCGTTGGCGAATTCCCGTCTCACCGTTGGGCAGCGCCATGATTTCCAGCGAGCGGCTGGAATTGGCCGCGTCTCCCCAGCGCGGTTCATATCGATTGCCCTGGCCTGAAACTAAAGGCTCCCATGGCAGAGGCAATCCAAGCTGTGATCCTCTCAATAACTCCGGCTGCTCCCGTACCATCCTTGTCACCTCAGAGGCGCTCCACAAACCGTCTTCCAGACTGCCGTTTTCCACTAGCTCCGCCCAAAGACCCCCGTAAGTGGAACGGCCAATCGGTTCGAGAAAACTACCGAAGATCGTCGCCGGGATTTCCGTCGCAGCTGGACGGTCTGCGTGAACCACAATATGCAGTTCAGAATTTTGCCCAACAGCAGCCGTGTGATCTTGGATCTGTCCGTAAACGCCAGGACTGAACACAATCGAAGCAGTTGCTACTACCTGACCGAGATGTTTTCTAAGCGTAGTGATGAACATGCAATTGGGTTCCCTCGATGATGACATCGATGTTTCGCGCAGAAGCTGAAGTATAGTTGCGCCGAGGAAAGAGAGAAACCGTTCACCTGAACTAGGGCAGCTATTTCAAAGACTTGTATAAACTGGGACGTTCATCTGAACAGATCAAGGCGAGTTTCAAGTTAGGACGAACAGGGTGTGGACAAAGCTCCCAAGCAAAAGGACCTGAAATCTTCACGCTCCGCGCACGTCACGGGTGCAGCCTGCATTTTGCTCCTGATCCTGGCGGCGTGGGCAAGAACGGCGATCTGTGCCGCCCAGACTGATTCTGGCGCAGCTTCCGCGAACAACCTGGCACAGGCCAAAGCGGATCTGAATCAAGGCCAATATGCCAACGCCGAAAAACAGTTGCGCAATTACCTCGGCGGTCATCCTTCAGATGCAGAAACGAAGTACCTTCTCGCCTTCGTGCTTTTCCGGGAAAACAAAGCCGCCGACTCGCTCAGGGAATACACCGAAGCGGCGAGGCTGCGTCCTCCCCTTGCGGTAGACCTGAAGACTGTCGCGCTTGACTATGTGCTGATGAACGACTATGCCGACGCTGACCATTGGATTCATTATTCGCTGTCAATGGATGCGAACGACGCTGAAGCGTGGTATGAGGCGGGACGGATCGAGTACACGCTTAACTACTTCCAGCCTGCGCTCGACGCTTTTCAGCGGGCGTTGCAGCTTGATCCGGCTTCAGTAAAGGCTGAAAACAATCTGGGCCTCGCATTCGAGGCACTCAACCGGATGGATGACGCGATCATCGCTTACCGTAAGGCCCTGGCTATGCAGGCCACATCAACTCATCCCAGTGAGCAGCCTTTGCTGAATCTCGGGACAGTGCTCGTCGATCGCAACCAATTCGATGAAGCTCAACAGTTGTTGCGGCAAGCCCAACAAATTGCGCCGCATGACTGGAAGATACTCGCGCAGCTTGGAAGGCTCTATCTTCTAAAAGGCGACCTCAGCGATGCGCGCTATGTACTAGAGTACGCTGTCACGATCGAACCGCAAAGGGGGGCACTGCACTTCCAACTCGGTCAGGCTTACAAGAAGAGCGGAGAATTTAAAAAGGCACAAGCTGAGTTCGCGACTACCGAGAAGCTTTTGGGCACAACATCTTCCTCTTCTCCTAAATGATCCAGGCCATAGATAAGCAATCGCTCCAGAGAAACCGGAAATGTATTCTCCGCATTTCCTCTACTCTGCTCGCAGCGCCTGCACAGGGTCTAGCCGCGAAGCCCTCCACGCAGGAGTGATACAGGCAAGGATCGACACGGCCAACAAGGTAAGCGCAACCAGTGCGAACACCAGCGGATCGAGCGGCTTCATTCCGTAAAGCATGAATTGGATTACCCGTATCGCAGCCGCGCTTACTACGAGACCTAGCCCAAGACCGAACAGTGCTGGCTGCAATCCATCCAGCAGCATCAGCCTCAGTACCTGTTCTCGCTGCGCGCCCAGCGCTATGCGAATGCCAAGTTCCGTCGTGCGCAGTGTCATCAGGTAGGAGAGGACGCCGTACAGCCCTACCGAAGCCAGGACCAGCGACAGAACAGCAAAGGCCAGAACGAGGGTCGCCATCAGGCGCAGGTCGCCCAGCGAATCTCCGATAATCTGTTCCATAGTGAGCACATTTGCAATTGGCAACTCCGGATCGAGCGCGGCAATCTGCTTTTGAATCGGGATGGCAAACATGAGCGGGTCGCCAGCAGTACGCACGACCAGAGTTCCATCCTGATCGCCACCTGAAAGCTGTGGGAAATACATCGTCGGGCGAACAGGTGCATTGACCTGGTGAAGTGTATCGCCCACCACGCCGATGATTTCGTACTTCGTATCGCTCCACAGCAAGACCTGCAAATGTTTTCCTAACGGATTCTCGCCCGGGAATTGCTGCCGTGCAAATTCCCGATTGATGATCACCTTGCTCCCTCGTTCCGGTTGCGTCGCGTCCGGGGTATCTGAGCGTGTGAAGAATCGTCCGCTCACCAATGGAATCTGCAACGCGTTGAAGTATCCCGGATCAGCCCTGCGCACGAGCGCATCCAGCATTTCGTTGCCCGGTTTGGCCGGAGGATGTTCAGGAATAGTGAAGACGTCCTCTTCAACCTCTCCTTTACCTGGAACAGATTCACCCAGGCCCACAGCGAGCACTCCCGGCATGGCCGACACACGGTCTACAAGTCTTTCGTGAAACGCGATAATTTTGTCCGCCGTGTCGTACTTTCGCTTGGGCAGGCTGTATACCATCGTCAGCACGTTGTCCGTTGCGCAGTGCAAGGCCGTCGAGCGCAGTTGAAGGAGGCTCTTCAATAGCAGACCCGCCGCAATCAGCAATACGACCGTGACGGCAATCTCTACTGTGAGGAGCCCCTTGCGCAATGCAGTGCGTGATAAGCTGCCGCCGACAGTACGCGCCGATGCCTGCAATGCCGCAAGCACCGACCTTCCTGTCGAAGAAAGGGCGGGCAGCAGCCCTGCCATGATTGCCGTCAAGAATACGAGCGCGCATGCGAACACTAGAACTGTCCCGTCTATGTGGATACTGCTGGCACTGGGCAGGTCCCTCCATGTCTTCGCCATCCACCTGGTTGCAACGAGAGAGAGCAGCATGCCGATCGTCCCTCCCGCCAGGCAAATAACCACGCTCTCCATCAGTTGTTCACGGATCAGGGTCAGCCGCGGTGCGCCGAGGGCTCCGCGAATCGCCACTTCCTTCTAGCGTGCTGCTCCCCGCGCGACCAGCAGGTTGGCCACGTTCAGGCACCCGATGAGAAGCATGCAGGCCACCGCACATATCAGAAGCAGAAGAAACTTCTTCACATTACGCGCCAGGTCATCGTTGATCGTTCGTGAAATCGCTCCTTCGCAGACCGCCTGATCGGGATATTGCTTGCTTAGTCGGTACTGCACAGCACTTACCTGGGCGATTGCATCGGCCAGGCTAACCCCATCTTTCATCCGCGCGATCACTCGCGATTGGTGAAAGGCGTGATGGTGCAAATATTGTGGCGGTGTGATCGACTGATAGGGCACCCACAACTGTATCCTTGCCTCTGGAAAACTGAAGGAGCGGGGCAGGACACCGATCACTGTATACGGCTTGGCATCCAGATGAATTTGCCTGCCGAGAATCGACGGGTCGCCTCCGAATCGCCGCTTAAACAGACTCCAGGTCAGGATCACTGTATCTGCGCCCCAGCGGTCCTCGGCCTCGGTGAATGTACGCCCTAGCGCAGGGTGTATGCCGATTAGCGGGAAGAAATTCCATGTACCTGCGCCCCCGTGTATTACCTCGGGCAACTCTCCCCCTGCGCCTGTCAGGTTGAACTGCGGCCAGGATGCCCAGGCAGCCATGTCTTCAAATCCATGTGTCTCAGCGCGCCAGTCAAAATAGTCTCCCGGCGACACGACGTTGTACTCAATCGGGAATTGACTGAGACGATAACGCTCGTAGACCATTATCAGACGGTCCGGATCGCGAAGCGGAAGCGGCTTCAGCAGTACCGACCGGACAATGGTAAACAACGAAGTGGAGGCACCGATGCACATGGCCATCACGCCAATTGCTATCAGCGAGAAACCTGGCGTCCGCAGCAGGGTTCGTGTCGAATAGCGCAGGTCCCGAACAAGCTTGTCTACGAGCGAAATGGTGTTTTGCCGCCAAAGTGTCTCGCGTACGGATAGAGGATTGCCGAACTTGAGCCGCGCTCTCCGCCAGGCTTCTTCTTCCGTCATGCCATGCGCTCGGTTCTCGGCAACTTCCTCCGCCATGTAGCTTTCAATCTCTTCGATCATCTCCTGGTCCGCGCGCTTGCGGTGAAAAAACCTATGCAAGCTCATTGCTCACCTCCGATTCCCGCAAACTCGTCGCCCATCACTAAACCGATCGCGCGTGTCATCTGCCACCAGCGGCTGGTCTCCGCCTGCTGCAGGCAGCAGGTAGAATTTCGTTTTGCGATTGTTCTCGCTCGTGCCCCAGTAAGAAAACAATCATTCCCGGTCTTCGAGTCGATGCAATGCGGGATAGAGCGAGCCCAGCTCTACTTAAGGAACATCTTCCGAAGTATGCTCAATGAGCTTTGCGCTCGTATGTCCATGTGCGTCGCCACCGACCAGAGTTCGCAGGATCATCATTGCCAGCGTGCCTTTGAGCATCTCGCTGTCGGGTTGATTCTTTTTGACCATTCGGCTCCTCCACTCGGACCTCTATGGGTAAAAATAATATACCACTAGAACTTCTATGGGAAGGTGCCCAACTGCCTTGACCGCCCCTGAAAGCTCCAAAGTCCGAAACGTTTTGCTCGATGATCACGTGTGTCAGCCCGGTGGTTTTGAAAACTTTTTGACGAGTTAGCGAAAGCTGAAACGGACAAGGTTACTTCTGCCGCGATGGTCTTCAGTGGGTCTGCCGCAGAGGGCCGATAACCCGTCGGTAAATAATCCCCCCTCGAACGCCGACTCACCAGCGGTCTGTACATCCCGGGTCCTGAATTAGACATAGCGACTTGGTGTTGTCACCGAATTCGCGCCTTTTTTGAAACACTCGATGTCTTTGTCACGATTCGTGTTTTCCCTGGCTATCCACTTCGCTTCAGCATTGATCCATAGCTTCGTTCACGTGTGACAAACCGGATTATCAGGCGCTTGGTATGGCCACAAGTAATTCATAGTTGTGCCGCTGGGCGAGCCTCGCAAGAATGGTGAAGGTTGCGCTCACTCGCGGCGCCAACGTCCTTTATTATGCAGTAGTGGGGGATTGCGAACCAGAGAGCGTAATGTGTGGGCTATCGCAACGGATCTGTAAAGGAGTTCATGCCATGGCTGAGATCTGACTGGAACCGGGCTGCGGAGCATCCTATAAGCCAGTTGGAGGCCGTCGCCACCGCCCAACGCGAAGATAGTGAGTTAGAGGCCTCGAAGATATGCAGGTGATCTGGCCTCGCTCACAGGGACATGGCTATCGTCGCAGGTCTTCGAAAATTCTCGAAAAGGACTTGGATACACTACATGCTAAAGAATGACCCGGCATCATACGGGAAAAGGATACGTTACTGCCGTTCTACCAATTGCCATGGCGACCCAAAGAGCTTATCTGCCGCACGCGGAGCGTTTTACAACATGGTTTCCTGATTTTCTGCGGAAGGAACTTGCTCCCTATCCGGGCCGCGGGGCCGTCGTTGCGCGAATGGTCATTTCCGCAACTTTCACTACCATCTTAATCGTTACCTTTCGCATACCCTCTGGAGCAATTGGGGCGCTGTGCGCTTTTCTTTTGTCACGCGAAAATCTCTTATCGACGGCCAAGTCTGGATTCTACCTTGTGGCTGCCTTCGTGATTGGCGGGCTATTTATTCCCGTAGGCGGGCGTCTTTTCGCTTCGATTCCCATTACGCATTTTTTATGGGAGGCGGTTAGCATCTTCATTCTCTTTTTTTTGCTCAGGACTCTTACAAACTATGTGGTAGCTATCGGTCTTGCCGCAATGGTGACCGACATATTTACCATCTGGTATCTTCCGGGCCCCGGGGGGCAAAACGTCGAACTCTCATTATGGCAGGTAGCGGCGGCCTCAATCGGCGTTCTTGTGACGCTTAGTGTCGAGGTAATTTTTTATTCTATCTATCGCGGTGACGAAATCCTCGATGGGCTGGATGTCAGGCTGAAGCACGTCGAAGATCTGATGGAAGACTACGCCGCCAGTCGTCCATCATCACCAGAAACCAGTCGAATGCTTGCGCAATATGCTGTTGTAGGGGTGGGAGCATTACGCGCACACATCACGCGTACAAATAATCAATCGGCGAATCGTAATCGCATCAGCGCATTGGTCTCGCTTACCGGTCGTTCGGTTGACTTTGCAGCAGCTCTTGCGACCTCAGTTGCCAGCGGGATAACCACCTCTGAGAGAGAACGATCTGCACACCTTGCGCAGCATATCGCCGAGATTCGCCTGTGCCTGCAATCAGGCAATCAACCAGCTCAATGGGAGCCTGAGATCGGAGCGAACGAGGGAACGCCACTTCTCTATGAACTCGAGGCAACAACTTCACTTATGGCTTCCGTGTTAAGCGGTGCGAGTTCAGTTGATCCACGTCTTGAGGTCCTCGATAGTCCGCCATCTGCCAATCGTATATTCGTGGCGGACGCATTTTCTAATCCTGAGCACTTGCGTTATGTTCTTGGCGGAACGCTGGCGGCAATGATCTGTTACATCATTTATGTATCGCTGGATTGGCCGGGGATTTCCACCTCGGTGACCACCTGCGTATTTACCGCCCTCTCAAACGTCGGTGCATCGCGTCAGAAACAGGTATTGCGTATCGCGGGAGCGGTGCTCGGCGGTTTCGTTTTCGGCCTGGGGGCGCAGATTTTTATCCTGCCGAACATCGACGACGTTGGCGGACTGGCCGTGCTCTTTGCCGTTGTGACCGCTATCGCTGCCTGGGTTGCTACGTCGAGCACGCGCCTTTCGTATGCGGGGTTGCAGATCGCCCTGGCGTTTTATCTGATCAACCTGAGCGAATTCCGGATTCAAACCTCGCTCACCCTAGGGCGGGACCGTGCAATCGGCGTGTTACTGGGAATTGTCGCAATGTCGCTTGTCTTTGAACGTCTCTATCCCCATCCTGCAGGAGATGAGATGGTTAGCATTTTCGTTCGCAACCTCCGGCTTATGGCAGAGCTTATCACCGGATCCCCGACAAGCACGGATACCGGAGCCATCCTTAAAATCCGCAGACAAAGGGAACAAGTCTACCGTAATTTCGGCGACGTGACCGCACAAACCGATGCCGTGCCTTTTGAAACGGGACGCCGCCGCGCCGCAGATATGGCGGCGCGCGATCGTATTCGCCGCTGGCAGTCAGCCATTCGCACGTTCTATCTGCTGGAGGCGCCCTTGATCCAATTCCGTGTGTTCGGAGAAATTGGTGAGAAGTCCACCGCCTTCAGGCAGATGGATGACATCTTTCGCGAAGAGTGCGCTCGGGCACTTCAGCATATGGCAGAGTGTCTCGAAGATCAGCTTAATAAGAAACCGCTTGAGCTTAGCACCCCACAGAATCTTCTGAAACTGTTGGATGCATCCTCTGCCGAACAGGCCACGTACTCGGAACGGGAGCATGCATTGTTTGGCTTATTGCGCACGATTGCTTTGCTCGTCGATCGCATGCAAGACGAAGTCGCATCAGAGCCGTTGTACGCGATACAGTAAATGCTGCCATAGTCTCGCGAGTATATGCGGAGCATGAATGCTTTTCGCTTCCGTTATTTGGATATTTACAGATGCGTTCTGATTCTCACTGTTCGTTCGAATTGTCGTTTACGAGCCACAAGGAACAACGCAGCGTCCCTATTGTATGGCGGTACTATAGCTGTGGTGGGCTGGAGTCGCCTATCCGCCCATGGATCGTCGAAACCATCGCCCCGCCCATCTTTCAGGCGTTGATAAGGAGTTTGGCATGACTTCGCATACTACGCAGTCGCAGGATTCCAGGTCGAGGAAGGCGAAAATGAACATTGCAATCATCGGGAGCGGGAAGGTCGGAAGCGCGCTGGGAACGTGGTTTGCCAATGCTGGTGTTTCGGTCGTGTTCACCTCTCGTGACGAGGGCCATTCTCAGGCTGCTGCCGAAAAAGCACAGAAGAACGCAAAAGCCTCAGACGTCATCGCAGCCATCAAAGAATCCGACATCCTTTTTCTGACATTGCCCTTCACCAGCATAGAGGCTGTACTGGAGCCCGCAAGAGAGCACCTCTCCGGGAAAATTCTGGTCGATGTGACCAATCCCATCACAGCAGATCATCGAGCACTTTCGATAGGGCACACAGACTCTGGCGCTGAAACGATCGCGCGACTCTTTCCGACTGCTCACGTCGTGAAAGCATTCAATGCCATCTTTGCCGAAGTATATGCAGGTCGAACGACTCAACTTAACGGGAGAAGACTTACGGTCTTCTACGCGGGCGATGACCTGGAAGCGAAGAAAAGAGTTTGTGCCCTCATTGGAACTCTTGGCTTCGATCCGGTCGATGCCGGTCCTCTTCAGAATGCAAGGTATCTTGAGCCCTTGTCTCTTCTGAACATCCATCTGG
>JAATFH010000343.1 GCA_015655315.1 Terriglobales bacterium | reverse complement strand
GCGCCGGCTTAGCTCAAGGCTGTCAATCCATGCGCCAACCATATTTGCAGGTTCGCGACGCCGCGTACCGTTGCCGGGGGCGCCGAAGTCATCAGGTATTTGCCCGCCGTTTGTGTGGTCGGATCGGAAAGGATGTGCGCGTGGCAATCGACGAGGCCTGGGACGATGGTGTACTGGCTCATGTCGATAACGGCGTCGTCTTTGGGCGCACTGGAAGCGATGGACAGGATGCGGTCACCCTGAATCACGACGTATGCGTCCTTTGTCACCTGGCCGGTGCGTACGTCGATCAGTCGTCCCGCATGCACCGCCACCTCCCGGGGAGCGGCTGTTTGCGCCTGCACTGCGCCAAGAGCGATGAGGAAAAAGGCAAGAAGAAGACAGAGCGGGTTCTTTGAGCGCACTGGATAAATCCTTGATGAGGTCTGTGAGCGTGATGGTAACAGAGCCTATCTTCGCCAAAGAGTAAAGGCAGGCGCGAGGCCTGCCTTTTGAGCTTTTTAATCAGAAATCGGATTACTTTTTGGCAGGAACGGACTGTGTCGCCTTCGTGCCTTCGAGAACGGAATGTCCTCCGGCGCGCTTCTGCATTACGATCGTTAGGCCAATGGAAGTCAGCATGAAGATGATCGCGCACCAGGTCGTGAGCCGCGTCAGCAGGTTGGCTGCGCCGCGCGGACCGAAGGCCGTCTGCGAACCCTGGCCGCCGAATGCACCGGCTAGATCGGCGCTTTTACCCTGCTGCAGCAGGACGACGATGACAAGGAAAACACAGACGATGACGTGGATAACTACGAGTAGATAAAGCATGCGCGGTTTTCTTCAGAACCTCGGAAAATAGGTCGGACGTTCTTGGTGCGGAAGGGGGGACTTGAACCCCCATGCCTCTCGGCGCCACCCCCTCAAGATGGTGTGTCTGCCAATTTCACCACTTCCGCATTCAGGTGAAACGATGTCCTCTCAAGAGTATAGCAAAGTAGACAGGGTATGAAAAACGCTGTCAGAAGCACATTTGGAGTTCGCTAAAGTCAGTAAGCTCAATAAGGTGCTGGCCTTCGCGGGCTCCATCAACCACTTCGTGTTCCAGCACCCAGGTGTGCGGATGCCGGATAAATACGGCGTGCAGCCCAGCTGCGAGAGCCGGGTTGATATCCGACTTCGGGCTATTGCCAATCATCCAGGTCGTGTGCGGCGTCAACTCATATTTCTGGCATACGTCGCAGTAAGCATCGGGATTTTTTTCGCGCGGCACTTCGACAGAAGCGAAGTGCTGCGCTAATCCTGAGCGTGCAAGCTTGTCCGACTGCTCGACCTCATTGCCCTTTGTCATAAGAATGAGGCGATGCCGGGACGCCAGCACAGGCAGCACGTCGGCGACACCGGGAAGCAGCTCAATTTCATGCCCACTGATGGAGCGAGAAAAGCTCACGATCTGCTCGTGCATTTCCGCGGTGACGGGCTCGGTACTCAACCGCTCAAAGCATGTAACGAGGGAATGCCGAAAGCTCGCCGATCCGTAGCCGCGTTCGCGAACGGTTTCGCTTTCCACTTCGTTCAGAAAGGCGCGGACTTCTTCGCGAGTGTAGGTGTGGTGGTTCAAATAGGAAATGAATGCCGCGATGGCGCGCTCGAAATAGATATTGTTTTCCCACAGCGTGTCGTCGGCATCCAGCAGCAGCGTTTGTCCGGCGGAAAATCTGGGGAGCGCATGCGTCATGCTCTTAGGGTAGCAAAGAGCGCCCATCGCAGTTCGATCGATATTCGCGATCCAGCAAAGACATCAGGAAAAGAGAGTGATACTTGCCGTCGCGAAAAACAGCCTCGCGAAAGATTCCGTCCCGCTGAAAGCCCAGAGTGTGATACACATGCTGGGCCCGAAGGTTGGTCGTGTAGACATCGAGCCACAGCCGGTGTGCTTCGAACTCCTCGAATACCTTTTTCAGCACAAGCCTCAACACCTGCTGGCCGTGGCCTCGACCGGGTGATCGCATGACGACCCGTTTCAACTCGAAATTGCGATGTTCAGACAGGATGCCGCGAAGGATGATGTACCCGATCCGATTTCCGGTATCGTCAAGCGCTGTCAGATAGCGTGTATCCGGGTCTCGCATCGCTGAGATATGTTCTTCGTTTGTCCAGACACCGATATACTCGCGGAACTCCGGGGAGTGTTCCGTTTCTACGATGAAAGGGATATCTGTCTCTGCCGCTGCTCGCAATTCCATAGTGTCTACTGAGCCTGTATCTTTGCGATGGCTGCATCGGCAAGAGGGGCCATCACTCGGTAGCCGGCTTCGTTGGGATGCAAACCGTCATCGGCGAGGTTTTCTTTCATCATGCCGTGGTCGTCTACCATCGCACTGTAGTAATCGAGATAAGCCAGCTTATTTTTTTCGCAGTAGCTTCGCAGCCAACGGTTAATCTCCAGAATTTTCTCGGGCGAGCGCTGCAGAAACATCGTCTGCCGCTGCGGAGCATAATTGTGAATTGGCGTGACCGAAGAAAATATAACGCGGATAGAGTGCGCTCGCGCCAGCTCAGCCAGCGAAGCATAATTTGCCTCGATCTGTTCGGCCGTCATGGGACCGGTGTTTCCCGCGATATCGTTCGTCCCGGCAAGAATAACGACAATCTCCGGTGAAAGATCGATCACATCCTGACGAAAGCGGACCAGCATCTGCGGTGTTGTCTGGCCGCTGATGCCGCGATTGATATAGCCCTTGCCGGGGAAATATGAGTCCAGCTTCCACCCATCGGTGATGGAATCGCCATAAAAAACGATCCGATGCTCGCCGGGAGCGGGAGCCCGCAGATGCGCGTTGGCGTCGCGATAGCGGTTGAGTTCGCCAAAATCATTCAGGAACATGGGTATACGGCTTTCCCGCCAGTGTTCGAGGCTGAGAACGGCCTGCGCTGCGGGGTCCTCACCTGCGGAAGTGTGCGTGGGTTGTGTCTGGGCGGCTCCGGACAAGCCGCAAACTAAACAGAGAATGAGAAGACCGGCATGCTTATGCATGAGCACAAAAATATCATTCGGAGAAAAGCAGTTCCAGCATCGTGCAATCGTCATTTGCAGGCGTGTCGCCACAAAACAATTGCAATGACTGGACAACGCCGTCGATATTGCAGTTCGAACCAAAGGCGTGTTCCAGGCGTGCGTCGCCGTAGAATTCGCCAGTAGCATTCTCCGCTTCGGTCACTCCGTCCGTTACCAGGAAGACGCGTGTTCCTGGCTCCAGCCTGGTTTCATGCGCCGTGAATTCCGCCCAGGTGAGCATTCCCACCGGCAGATTCGATCCGGCGAGCTGCTCGACCTTTTGCCCATTGCATATAAGCGGAGGAATGTGTCCGCAATTGATGTAATCCAACTGCCCTGTCTTGTTGAGCTTCAGGATACACATCGTGGCATATTTGCCGACGTTCTTTGTGCAAATGTATTGGTTTACCAGAGTGGCGACAGTATCAAGCGACTGATGGGCTTTCAGTTGCGAATAAATCAGTCCTTGCAACGTCGAGGCAAGAAGAGCTGCAGAGACGCCCTTTCCGGAGACATCGACAATCACGAGATAAATATGGTCGCCATCGACAATCACGTCGTAGAAATCGCCGCCAATCTCCTTGCATGGCACCGAGCGTGCAGCCACCTTTGCGTATGGAAGCTCCGGTATCTGAACAGCCATGAGCCCTTGCTGAATATTCGCGGCGATATCAAGTTCTTCGCGATAACGGCGGGCCTGTTCATCGGCAATCGCAAGATGGGCATTGTCGATTAAAGCAGCGGCTTCCGAAGCAATGGTGCGCAGCAATTCGCTATCGACTTGTGTCAGATTGCCGGGGTGCAGACGGCTGTCCAGATAAAGAACGCCGAGAAGTTCGCTCCTGGTGCCCGCGGGTTGTTTGCGGCGGCTGCGCAGCGGAATGCAGACGATCGAGCGGATGTTCTGCATGATCATGCTCTCTGAGCGGAGAGTGGCTTCTGCCTTGAGCGTGTCAGTGACGATAAATTCGCTTGCCGAAGACATAGCCTGTTGCAGGGCGCTGCGGGATAACGTGGAATCGTCTGTCAAAGACTCACCCTTATTATTCAGGCCGGCTGCAAGCTTCAGTTGTCCTGTTTCATCGGTAAGGAAAAAGTAGCCACGCTCGACCTTTGTGAGATCGAGCGTTGTTTCCACAAGGCAGGTAAGGATTTGATCCACGGCGCCGATGGCATTCAAACGCCGGGCTGCTTCGAGAAACCAGCGGAGTTTCTCCAGACCGCTACTGCTGCTCGATGCTGCTGGAAGCTGCACAAGCAGGTCGCGGATCGTGGAAGTCGAGGTCGCCTGCTCGCTGCCAAACCGCATTTTCGGCCCGTCCACAGACCCGAAGTGCACAATATCGCGAGGAAAAATACGCTGCTTCTGCACACGGATTCCATTTACAAAAGTGCCGTGGCGGCTTTCCATGTCGATAACAAAGAAAGCCCCATCCTCGTAGACGATTTCAGCGTGTTTGCGGGAAACGTGCACGTCTTCAAGCATCATGTCGCGGTCCGGCAGACGCCCCACGGTGAAAGGTGTGTGGTCAACAATTCCAGTGGACCTGTGGGGTCCATCAAACACTTCATAAGCAGTCGGCGGAAATGAAAGCATCTCGGATATCCAGGATTGAAGGTACAGCCGAAGGTAGGGGGTAGCGTCGGCCGACACTATTTAAATCTGCTCTACGGGCAGATTATACAAAGATGTTCCATATTTCCCCTCTGAAAACTGTCGGGGAAGTTCGGAAGAGGTCGGATCGAAGAGTGTAGCCCTTTCACGCGCAGAAAGGTGAAAAGAAGAAATTTGTAACAGAATCATTGACAAACCTTGCACTGGCCCGGCATCCTGTTGCGTTTTCTCAATGGTTGTACGCCTCCCTGGCCTGGCGGTCATCATGCCGTCAGGCTTTCTTTTGGCCGCGAGCATGGTTGCGGCGATACTCCTATAATTTTCATGATGTCCTCGACTGAAAAAAACCTGAGACCGCTGGAATCGGGTATCTTTACTGACTTCCACGACCGGATGAGCTATGCCGGGTATCTTTGCCTGGATGGCCTGCTGGCGCAGCAGCGCCCGCTCTCCGATCCGGAGCATCACGACGAGATGCTGTTCATCATCCAGCACCAGGTGTCAGAGCTCTGGATCAAGCAGTTGCTCCATGAGTTGACGGCAGCGATTCGGCATGTGCAGCAGGACCAGCTCGACCCCTGCTTCAAGATTCTGTCGCGGGCCAAGCTCATCCAGATGCAGCTTTTTGACCAGTGGGCCGTGCTGGAGACGCTGACGCCGTCAGAGTATATGGAGTTTCGCGGCGTGCTTGGGCATGCTTCGGGTTTCCAGTCGTTTCAATATCGCAAGCTGGAATTCCTGTTGGGTAACAAGAACCGGGATGCGCTGAAGGTCTTTGCGGATTTCCCCCAGATTCATGAAGACTTGCGGGAAGCGCTTGAGGCACCGAGTCTTTATGATGAGTTCCTGCGCCATCTGAAACGGCGTGGACTGGCCGTGCCGGACGCTTGTGTGGAGCGCGACTGGTCCGAGCCGTACGAAAAGAACGAGGAGCTTGTCGATGTATTGCGGCAGATTTATGAGCAGCCGCACGAATACTCGGACGCTTACCAGATGTGCGAAAAGCTGGTCGACGTGGAAGAGTATTTTCAGATCCCGAGCTTCCGCCCCATGAACAACGTGGCGCGCACCGTCCGATTACGTACTGTAACGGGGGGCTC